>JADLEZ010000648.1 GCA_020845855.1 Burkholderiales bacterium | reverse complement strand
TGTAGCCGCGGCGGTACTCGAACTTGTCCACGGCCTTCATGAGGCCGATGTTGCCTTCCTGGATTAAATCGAGGAACTGCAGGCCGCGGTTGGTGTACTTCTTGGCGATCGAGATCACGAGGCGCAGGTTGGCCTCGGTCATCTCGCGCTTGGCCTTGCGCGCCTTCGCTTCACCGGTGGACATCTGCTTGTTGATCTCCTTCAAATCCTTCAAGGGGATCATCACCCGGTGCTGCAGGTCGAGGAGCTTTTGCTGCTGCTCGACGATCGCCTGCCGGTACTTGGCGAGCTGCTCGCTGTAGGCGTGGTGCGCCGACACCTCGCGGTCGATCCAGCGCAGCGACGTCTCGTTGGTGGGGAACATCCTGATGAAGTCGGGCCGCGGCATGCCGCCCTTGTTCACCACGAGGTCCTGGATCTTGCGCTCGGTCTGGCGAATGTTGTCGACCTCGGTGCGTACGGTGTCGCACAGGCGCTCGACCTGGCGCGCGGAAAAGCGGATCTGCATCAGCTCGGCGCTGATCTTGCGCTGGAGCTCGAGGTACTTCGGCGCCTTGTGGCCTTCCTTCGCGAGCACCGCGAGCATGCGGTGGTGGTGCTTGCGGATGATCGCGAAGTGCTCCATCGCGGCGACCTTGAGGCGCTCGAGGTTCTCGCTCGCGATGGCGCTCGCGTCGCCTTCCTCCTCGTCCTCGTCGTCGGAGTCGCCGCCGGGTTCCTCCATCGCGGTCAGCTCCTCGTTGAAGTCCAGGAGGCCGTCGACCAGGTCGTCGATCTTGAGCTCGTCCTTGGCGATGCGGTCGGCAAGCTCGAGGATCTGGGCGACCGTCATCGGACACGCGCTGATCGCCATGATCATGTGCTTCAGGCCCTCCTCGATGCGCTTGGCGATCTCGATCTCGCCTTCGCGCGTGAGGAGCTCCACCGAGCCCATCTCGCGCATGTACATGCGCACGGGATCGGTGGTGCGGCCGAACTCGGAGTCGAGTGTGGAGGCCGCGGCTTCGGCTTCCTCCTCGACGTCCTCGGCGGGGACGGTGGCTGGCGCCTCGGCCATCAGCAGCGTGTCGGCGTCGGGAGCCTCGTCGTACACCTGGATGCCCATGTCGCCGATCATCGAGATCACGCCCTCGATCTGCTCGGCGTCGAGGATGTCGTCGGGCAGGTGGTCGTTGATCTCGGCGTACGTGAGGTAGCCGCGTTCCTTGCCGAGCACGATCAGCGTCTTGAGGCGCCGCTTGCGCGCCTCGACGTCGGCGGGGGTCAGCTCGCGCGGGGCGAGATCGGCGTGCTTGCCGTTCTTGCCCTTCTTGCTCGCCGCGTCTTCCGCGCGCTTGCCGGCGAGCTTGGCGGCGATTTCGCTGGTGGTGGGCTTGCGCGGGATGCCGCGTGCCGCGGGCGCCGCGTCCTTGCCCGGCACGACCGGCTTGGCGGCAACCGCGGGCTGTTTCGCCGCGACCACCGGAGCCTTGCCCGCGGCAGGCTTGACCATCGGCTTGCCGAGCTTCGCGGGAACCTGGGCCGCGGCTGGCTTCGCCTTCGAGAGGAGTTTCTTCCCGGCCGGCCGGGCCTTGGTCGCCGGCCGCTTGGCCGACGCCTTGTGCGTCGCCGGCTTGCGCGCCGGCTTCTTTTGGGACTTGGCCGCGGCGGCCCTGCCCTTTGCCTTGCGTACGGCCTTGGACTTGGGCCGCGCCTTCGGCTTGGTCTTGCAGGCGGGTTTTGCGGTCTTGGTCGGCATGGTCATCCTTGGTTTCTTGACGCTTTGGTTCCAGGCGATGCGGCGCGGGGATTTTTCGCCCCAGGTCCTTGATTCCTTGCAATTTGGGGGCGGCGCAGGAAAACCTCAAATCATATCACGGCCGGCCTCCCCGGATGAACGGCCATCGGCCGGCTCGGACCTCGGCAGGAGGGCTTCGTCGCTGCGTTTGCGGACGTACTCGAGCGCCGCAAGCCGCCGGCTTTCCTCGGTCGGCTGCGTGTCCGGAGCGGCGGGCGCCGGGCGGCCGTGCCGACGCGCCTGCTGCCACCAGCGTTCCAGGCCCTCGCGCATTTCCGCTTCCAGTGCGGCGTCCTCCAGCGGGTCGTCCTCGGCCGAGGCCAGGACCTCGTCGAACAGCGTCGCATGCGCGGTCCCGGCAAACGCCTGGACAATTCCCGATGTCGTGGGTTCGACTGCGCCCTGCGCACAATGTTTGACGAGCGCCGCGAGGGCCGCGGCCTCGGGTGTGTGCTCCTCGGGCTGCGGGAACGCAAGGGTCCGCGCGAGCACGGGCAGCCGCAGGATTCCCCGGATGAACTGGCGCAGGAGCGAGGGTGGGCGGCGTAGCGGCGAGCGGGCCGCCCGGACGCGCATCGGGCGGTTCCCGGGCTCCGACGCCGGCCGGCTTTCCTGCCCGGCCACTGCGAGCAGGCCGCGAAGCTCGTCCTCGGGCAGTCCCGAAAGTTCCGACAGCCGCCGGCGGAGGATGGCCGCCAGCACCGGTGCCGCGATCTGCGCGAGATAGGGACGTGCGGCCGCCACGAGTGCGGCGCGGCCCTCGGGGGTCGTCGGCGGATGCCGCGCCGCGAGCTCCGACAACAGGAACTCCGAGAGCGGGACGGCCGCGGCGAGCGCTTGCTCGAAGGCCGCTTTGCCGCGCTTGCGCACGAAGTCGTCCGGGTCCTCGCCGTCGGGCAGGAACAGGAACAGCGCGTTGCGGCCGTCGGCCAGCACCGGCAGCGTGTTTTCCAAGGCCCGCCAGGCGGCCTTGCGTCCGGCGTGGTCGCCGTCGAAACAGAACACGACGGTCTCGGCGAGGCGGAAGAGCTTTTGCGCATGCACCGGCGTGGTCGAGGTACCGAGGGTAGCCACGGCGTAACCCACACCGTGCTGGGCGAGCGCGACCACGTCCATGTAGCCCTCGACCACGACCACCTTGCCCGCGTCGCGGATCGCGGTGCGCGCGAGGTACAGCCCGTACAGCTCGCGTCCCTTGGAGAAGACCGGCGTCTCCGGAGAATTGAGGTACTTGGGCTCGCCACTGCCCAGCACGCGGCCGCCGAAGCCGATCACGCGCCCGCGGCTGTCGTGGATGGGGAACATGACGCGGTCGCGGAAGCGGTCGTAACGCTTGTCGCCGTCGCCCGCGATCACGAGGCCGGCCGCTTCGAGCGCGGGATCGGCGTAGTTGGCGAAGGCGCCGGCAAGACCCTGCCAGGCGTCGGGCGCGTAGCCGATCCCGAAGCGGGCGGCGACCTCGCCGGTCAGGCCGCGGCCCTTGAGATAAGCGATCGCGGCGGGCGCTTCCTTGAGCCGCGTCCGGTAGAACCGCGCCGCCGTGAGCAGGAGCTCGTTCATGTCGGCGGCTTCCTCGCGGCGCTCCTTGTCGTCGGCACGCTCCACCCGCGGCACCTGGAGGCCGACGTCGCGGGCGAGGTCCTCGACCGCTTCCGGGAAGGACTTACCGGCGTGCTCCATCAAAAAACCGATGGCGGTGCCATGGGCGCCGCAGCCGAAGCAGTGGTAGAACTGCTTGCTCGGGCTCACCGAGAACGACGGCGTCTTCTCGCTATGGAACGGGCAGCAGGCGACGAAGTTGGCGCCCGCTTTCTTGAGCGGAACGTGCCGGTCGATGACTTCGACGATGTCCACCCGGGAGAGCAGCGTCTGGATGAAGTCGTCGGGGATCATGGGCGAATCGTGGGGGCGCGAACCCCTTTCGGGCCGGCAGGAGCCGGCTCCGCGCGCGCCGCTGCGGGGTCAATTCCATTATAGGCAAGCGCCCGCCGGACGAAAGGGCGCAAATCCCGGGCCAGTTGAACGGCCCCCGCTCGCGGCGAAAAGTAGGGTCAGACCGGTCAGACCCTACTTATTGCAGCCTCAGAGTGAAAAAAGGGACGTACCCCATTACAAGGCCTGGCACCATTTTTCGAACCCGGACAGGGAAAAGGGACGGGCCTTGTAATGGGGTACGTCCCTTTTCTTGAACCAAAGTCGAATCTGATCCTATCCGAGCTTTGCCTTCACCTTCGTCGACACCGCGGCCATGTCCGCCCGCCCCGCGAGCTTGCCCTTGAGCTCGGCCATGACCTTGCCCATGCCGGCCGGGCCGGCGGCGCCGGTCGCCGCGATCGCGGCGGCGATGGCTGCCTCGATCTCGGCCTCCGACATCTGCTGCGGCTGGTAGCCCTGGAGCACGGCGAGCTCGCCCTGCTCGACCGCCACGAGGTCAGGCCGCTTGCCGGCCGTGAACTGGGCGATCGAATCCCGGCGCTGCTTCACCATCTTCTCGATCACGGCCAGCACGTCGGCGTCGGCTAGCTCCTTGCGCTCGTCCACCTCACGCTGCTTGATCGCCGCGAGCAGCAGGCGGATGGTCGACAGGCGCGCGCTGTCCTTCGCGCGCATCGCATCCTTCATGTCCTCGGTGATGCGGGTCTTGAGTGCCATGGCTCGGGTCCGGTGCGAAAAAGCAAAAAGGGGCGAATCGCTTCGCCCCTTTGCGGATGACGGTGGTGTCTCGTCAGAACAGCTTGGGCGGAAGCTGCTGGCTGCGGATGCGCTTGTAATGGCGCTTCACGGCCGCGGCCTTCTTGCGCTTGCGCTCGGCGGTGGGCTTTTCGTAGAACTCGCGGGCGCGTAACTCGGTCAGGAGCCCCGTTTTCTCGATGGTGCGCTTGAAGCGGCGAAGCGCGGCCTCGAAGGGCTCGTTCTCGCGGACACGTACACTCGGCATGCTTTTGGTCGACCTGGGTGGATAGGTAACCCAATATTCTACTGTGCCCGGGCAGATCCTGCAAGCCCGGTAGAATTGGCCCAATGAAGGTGCTCGGCATCGAAACTTCCTGCGACGAGACCGGCGTTGCGGTATACGACACGGTTGCCGGCCTACTCGCGCACGCGCTGCACACCCAAGTCGCCATGCATCGCGATTACGGCGGGGTGGTGCCCGAGCTCGCCTCCCGCGACCACATCCGGCGCGTGGTACCGCTGATCGAGAAGGTGCTGCACGAAGCGGGGCTCACGCTCGGCGACCTCGACGGCATCGCCTATACGCAGGGGCCGGGACTCGCGGGGGCGCTCCTCGTCGGCGCCAGTGTGGCATCCGCCCTCGGCTACGCGCTGCGCATCCCGGCGCTGCCCGTGCACCATCTCGAAGGGCACCTCCTGTCCCCGCTGCTTGCCACGCCGCGCCCCGACTTTCCGTTTGTCGCGCTGCTCGTGTCCGGCGGCCACAGCCAGCTCTTCGACGTCACCGGTGTCGGTCGGTATCGCCTGCTCGGCGACACCCAGGACGACGCCGCGGGCGAGGCCTTCGACAAGACCGCGAAGCTCCTCGGCCTTCCCTACCCGGGCGGACCGGCACTCGCCCGCCTTGCGGAACAGGGCACGCCGGGCGCGGCACGCCTGCCACGGCCGATGCTCGCATCGGGCAATCTCGACTTCAGCTTCTCGGGACTCAAGACCGCGGTCCTGACCCTGGCGCGCAAGGAAGCCGCGGGCGGGGCGACCGAGTCGTTGCCGTTCGCGCGCAAGGCCGATCTCGCGCTCGAGATCCAGAGCGCCATCGTCGACGTGCTGGCGGCGAAGGCAATCGCGGCGCTTGCGCAGGCCGGCCGTAAGCGCCTGGTGGTGGCGGGCGGCGTGGGGGCGAACCTCGCGCTGCGCGAACGGTTGCGTGCGGGCGTGACTGCCGAGGGAGGCGAAGTGTTCTACCCGGACCTCGCGTTCTGCACCGACAACGGCGCGATGATCGCGCTCGCCGGCGCGCTGCGCCTCGCGGGCGCGCAGGCAGGCGACTACGTGTTCGAGGTGAGGCCGCGCTGGGAGCTCACTTCGCTAACCACGCCAGCAGCCGCCGCGTGAACTCCTGCGGCACCTCCACCGGGAACGAGTGCGCGGCCCCCTCGACCGGCTCGAAGGTCGCATGGGGAATCGACCTCGCGAACGCCGCCGCGCCGGCGATCGCGAAGACGAGGTCGAGGGTGCCGTGGAGCACCAGCGTGCGTGCGCGGATCGACGAGAGTTGGTTGCGCGCGTCGAAGCCCGCGATCGCCTTCACCTGGTTCGCGAGCGCGACAGGCGATTGCTGGTAGGAGTAGCCGGCGGCGAGTTCGACCAGCGCGTCCAGGCTCGTGCCGTTACCGAGAAGCGCCGGCGACAGCACCCAGAAGAACAGGTTGCGGAACCACAGGGGGCGGTCGACCGCGGTGAACAGCGCCGACCACGTCGCGAACAATTCGTTGTCGCGCGCCGAGGCACGCGGCGCCGTCGACACCAGCACGAGGCAGTCGACCGCCTCGGGATAGCGGATCGCGCAGTCCAGTGCGATCATGCCGCCCATCGAATGGCCGACCAGTGTGACCTTCGCCAGCGCGAGGTGCGCGGCGAGCGCCATGCAGTCGTCGGCCATCGCGCCGATGCCGGTTGCGGCATCGAGCGGCGCGGTCCGTCCCGAGCCGCGGTTGTCGATCAGGATGACCCGGTGCCTCGCCGCGAGGGCGTCGAACGATGGCGCCCAGAACGCATTGTCGGCGGCGAGCCCGGCGACCAGCATCACCGGCGGGCCCGTACCCCGGACTTCGTAATAGATGTCGACGCCGTCGCGGGTAAAGGCAGGCATCAGCGGCCGATCGTGCGTTCCTTGCCGGCGAGAAGCTGCGCGATGTTCGCGCGGTGACGCCAGAACAGGAGCAGCGCGACGACGAGCATCGCCCACGCGCTCAGCGTGTTGCCGAGGAACCAGAACGCGCCGAGCGGCAGGATCAGCGCCGCGGTGAGTGCTGCGAGCGAGGAGATCTTGAAGCCGAACGCCATGATCGCCCACACGACGAACAGCACGAGCCCGAGCGGCCAGTGCAGCGCGAGCACGATGCCGGCGGTGGTCGCCACGCCCTTGCCACCGCGAAAGCGATGAAAGACGGGCCAGAGGTGCCCGACGAACACGGCGATCGCCGCCGCGGGCACGGTCCAGTCGACAGCGCCCAGGCGCGCGGCGAAGAGCTGCGCGAGGAACACGCCCAGCCACCCCTTGACGCCGTCGCCGGCCAGCGTGAGCAGTGCCGCGGCCTTGTTGCCGGTACGCAGGACGTTGGTCGCCCCCGGGTTGCCGGAGCCGTAGTCGTGCGGGTCGGGCAGGCCGAAGGCGCGACTCACCACCACGGCGAACGACACCGAGCCGATGAGATAGGCGCCGACGATGATGGCGAGTTCAGGCATCAGGTATCAGGCATCAGGTATCGGAAGCGATGTACCGCGCTGCCGGGTGTTCTAGAATTGTACTGCTCACCACTACGGAACAACGGCGCTGCAATGCGCCGCCACCGAAATCGCCGCCACGACTGATACCTGACCTCCGATACCTGATTCCTGAAGTGGACAAAATCTTCATTCACGACCTGCGCGTCGAAGCGCGCATCGGCGTCTACGACTGGGAGCGGCACCTGCCGCAGACGGTGCGCCTCGATCTCGAGCTCGCCGCACCGTCGCCTCTGCCCTTCCAGACCGGGAAAATCGCGGACGCGCTCGACTACGCCAAGGTGGTGGAGCGCCTCAAGGTCTTCGCGCGCGACGCGCCGCCGCCGCTTCTGGAGCGCTTCGCGGAGCGGCTCGCGCAGCTCGTCCTCACCGAATTCGGCGTGCCGTGGGTCAAGGTGCGGGTGG
>JADLEZ010000647.1 GCA_020845855.1 Burkholderiales bacterium | reverse complement strand
AGGTCATCCAGCGCCATGCGGAAGCACGAATCCACCCACTCTTTCTGGAGGTTCGCGGCGGCCGCGCTCGACTTGATCCCGCTCACCCGCCCGACGCCGGGCAGGAAGCACTCATAGTCGCACTCGACCTGATCCACGCCCCGCGGCCGGAAATAGAGCATCACGTACGCGTCTTCGCAGAGCTCAAACTTGTACGAGCGCAGCCCCTGCTGATCGGGCACGGCCGATGATTTCAATTCGCACCGCCGCGCAAAGTCCGAAAACGCCTGGTATACCGGGCCCACCTGCGCATCGCCGATCGCCTCAAACTGGCTCGTCCAGCCCTCGCGCAGGGCGTTGACCTTCGAAGCGAATTCCTGCTGCCATTTGCTGTCCATGCAAGTTCCCCCGGCGCCGTCGGCGAGGCGTCGCCGGAGTATTCGTACGATTGAATTTCGGCGGGGGCAAATGGGTCCGGATAATCACCACGAAGTCACGAAGGCGCGGAGAAGATCGTAAACCGCCAGGAAGCCAAGGGCGCCAAGAAGAGGAGAGGGAGAGAGCGAGAGAGCGAGAGAGAGGGAGAATGAGAAACGCAAGCGATGCACTCGAGTACAGTCGATCACTCGTAGCGATCGCTCCATCTCTCCTTCCCTCATTCTCTCCATCTTCTTCCGTTCTTGGCGCCCTTGGCGTCTTGGCGGTTCGCTCTTTCGTTCTTCTCCGTGCCTCAGTGCCTCCGTGGTGGAATCCAATTCAGTATTGAGCCTCGATTTCCTGCCGGCCTTGGATGTTACCCGGGAGAACCACCCATTCCTTCTTCGCGTCGAACCGGGTGTAGGGCTTGCCGTTGACCGTCACGCTCCTGATGCCCTTGCGGTCGGGGTGGCGCAGGCGGACGCAGATTTCCTGAGGGCGGTTGCGCTCGGGGGGATCGACGATCGCGCGGATCCTGCCGTGCTCGACGTCCGAGGTGATGCGGAACGAGAGCGGACCGAAATAGCTGGCCGCCCGCTCGATCGACGCCTCGCGCCCCTGGGCGAGCCAGTAGCGCGGCATCGCCTGGCCCAGGATGAGCCGGTTCCCGTCCTCGTGCACGAAGATCAGGCGCAGCCAGTACGTTGATTGCGCCTCGTCCGAGGTCTTGAACATGTCGCCGGCGGGCATGCCGAGCTCGGGCAGCGAATGTTCGTTGCACATGCGGATGCCCGGCTCGAACGCCGAGGCGAACGCGTTGAAATACGTGCGCAGGTAGTGCAGCGGCTCGTCGCGCTGGATGTAGGGGATCGGGCTGTCGAGCAACTGCGCCTGCATCGAGAAGCCACCCCGGCTGAACCAGAAGCGCTCGAAATCGCTGATCGAGTAGCCGTACTGATTCGAGATGTAAAGGTTGTCCTCGTAATCCTTCATGATCCACGTGGTCTCGATCGAATTCGGGTCGATGATGCCCTGCACGGGCAGGAAGATCGCGCCTTCGAGCGTCTCGCGGATCCAGCCGCGGGAGCGTCCGCGTTCGTACAGGCGCGACGGGAACTTGGGCACGTAGGTGCCGTCGCGCAGCCGCACGACCGGGGTGAGAATGCGCGCCTCGGTGAGACCCGCGACGACGTCGTCATGATACGCCTTCGCCTCGCGGACGAGGCGGCCCGCCTCGGGGTGGCCGAAGTCCGCCAGCGCCGCCGCCAGCGCGTCGAAGCCCCAGACGGTGGCAGAATTTGTTGCCAGCCAGTGCCAGTAATCCTGCACATCCTCGAGCCCGCCCGCGGGCAGCCAGCCATATTCGAGCGGGCGCGAGCCGTCGGCGTTCTTGACCATCGTGGTCCTGCGCTGCTCGATCACCCAGTCGCACGCCTGCACCAGTTTCGGCGCCGACGCCTCCATCCACCTGCGATCGCGCGTGAATCGCCAGTGCTCGGCCATGTTCCACATCGCGTAGCCGTGATGCTTGTTGTAGCCGCCCATCTCGTGGCGGTTCGCCCCGTAGAACATGCCCTTTTTCGTGGTGAAGTTGCCCGGCAGCGACGCGGTGCCCTGGTACCGGAGCCAGCCGTTGAGGCAGCGTTCGGCCTCGGCATGGTGCCCGCGGCGGTCGAGATCGCTCACCATCATCACCGACTCGTTCGTGAACGCGCCGTATTTGAACGTGCCCACGTGGGCGAAGAGCGCGTCCGAATCCGCGTCGCGGAAGCAGTTGACCAGCATGTGCCGCAGGTGCGTCTGGTAGAAGTCATTGAGCCAGGGTGCGGGCGTCCGGATCAGCGTGCCGCCGCCGTTCAGATTCCGCCAGAACGCGACGATGCGCGCGACGTCGGCAGCGCCGTCGCGCTTTCGCAGCGCTTCGATCTCCTCGTCGCGCGTGAGCGTGATCGACGGGATCACCAGCATCAGCTTGCGCGATTCGCCGGGCTTGAGCGTCGCACTCCATGTCGTCGCGCGCCCGTCGACGCCGAGCGTGCCCGTCTCCGCCCCCTTCATCAGATAGCGCAGCCGTTGCTTCTCGCCGTTTTGCTCGATTACGCGATCGCCGGTGACGACGAGACTGCCCTTCTCGCCCGAGCCCAGGCGCAGCGTCGCTCCGGCTTCCCCCGCTTCCCCGGTATTCACGATGCGGATTTGCGCGAGCATCACCGTCGGCTCGTCGAAGGGAATGTCATCGAGCTTCGCAGAGAGCGTGTCGACGATGGTGGAGAATTCATAGAAAAGCGGGCCCTGCTGCCACCAGGTTCTCAGAAGAGGCCACTTGCCCTCGAGCAGCTCGCGCCCGCCGCGGAGATCGTCGGGTGGAAAGCCGAATGTCAGCTTCAGCGTGTCGGATTCCCAGTCCTTGCGGGCGCTGTCCCGCTCGCTTCGGGGCCGATTGAACCACGCCACGTGGCCGGGAATGTCGAGGTCGCCGTTCGGCCACTGTCGGAACGAATTGCGATTGCCCGGCACCGCGTGCGGGTAGAACATCGGCCGCCGCACCGGCATCGCGTCCCAGGCCTGCGGCAGGGTTTGCTCGCGCGAATCGGCCACGCGGTCGTAGATTGTCCTTCCGGGAAACTCGGAGCGCTTCTGGCGGTACGCCTCCAGGCCGATGGCGTCCTCGCCGCGCACCGCCAGCACGCCCAGGTCGTCGACCAGGATGCGATCGCCGCGCGCGATTTCGTCGGCCGCCACCGAGAACGGCCGGT
>JADLEZ010000646.1 GCA_020845855.1 Burkholderiales bacterium | reverse complement strand
GTTGTAAGGATCGTCGACGGGAATCGCCTTGCCCACCTTCCCGGTCCGCGGATCGATCGGCATGACGCTGCCCTTGTTGGTGTTCTCGGCGTTATTGGCGACCCACAGCGTGCGCAGGTCCCACGACGGCACGACGTGCTGGGGGTTCAAGCCCGCGTTGAACTTGCCGACCACGGTGAACGTCGCCGGGTCGATGACGTACACGTTGCTCGACTGGATGTGCGGCACGTACACGCGCGGCAGGTCCTTGGCGACCTCCGCGTTCAACTTGCCCGCCGCCGTCTCGGAGTACAGGTTCGCGGGATCGGGCACCGGCGGCATGCCCGGGACGGTGGTGACGCCGTTGGCGGCGGGCGACCCGGTGATGGCCGCTTGCGAGAACGCGAGCGCGACGGCGAGGATGGCGGCGGACTTCACGAGGGCTCCTATTTTCAGTGCGCCGCGACCGCGGCACGAATGGCGGAAACGGATTGCATGACGATGGCGTCCACGCCGGCGTTGCCGAGGGCAGCGCTCGCCTTGCGCGGGTCGCCGGTGACGCCCGGCGCCGCGGCCTGTAGGCGATCGGCGCGCACGAGGCGTGGATCTGCAGCGAGTGCCAGCGAGGTATCGGCGAGGCCGGCGTGGACGCCGACCTCCGCGGCGGTGTAGCCCTGACGCTCGAGCGCGGCCGCGAAACCGGTCGTCGCCGCCCGATAGTAATCGGCGACCGCGTGCGCGCGGGCGCCCGTTGCGGCCCACTCGCGGTCGAGCTCGCGCGCAACCGCCGCGTTGTCCTTCTGGTAGTCGCCGGAATCGCCGAGGAACACGATGTCGCGGAATCCCGCGGCCTTCAGGCTGCGCGCCGCGGCGGCGAGCACCTTTCGGTAGGCGTCGGCCGGAACGTCGATGGTGCCCGGATAACGCATGTGCCCCGCCGACTCGGGCACGTACGCGATCACCGGCGCCACCACCGCGTTGCCAAGAGCGCGCGCAATCTTCCCGGCCAGCACCCGGGCGCGCACGTTGTGCTTGCCGAGCACCATGTGCGGGCCGTTCTGCTCGGTGCCGCCGATCGGGATCAGCACCGTCGTGGTCCCGGCGCGGATGCGCTCGCCCAACTCGGGCGAGGTCAGCTCTTCCAGGAAGACGGTGGAGGTTGCATCGGCCAGGGCCGCGCAGGGCACGGCAGCCAGCGCGACGCACGCGCATACGGGCAACAGCGAAGATCGCATGCGCGCGATTCTACGCGACGAAAGCGAGATCCCATGTTCGGGAGCTGCGAAAGCCGCCGCCCCAGGGCATGATCGGCCGCACGCGGACCTTGCCCCAATCGCGCGAGTGGGTACACTTTGGCCGGATGAGTCAGACAATCACGATCCGTATTACGGTCTTGAAGGACACTGCGGACGCCGGGCTACTGGTCGCTTTCGCGAACCGGAACGATCGGTACCATGAGTGGGCGGTACAGATCGCGAGCGGTGAAGCGCGCGGCCGGACGCGACGCTTTAGCGGACTGCCGCGACCACGAAGGCGGCGACGGGTGCCTGACGCACGAGGATGTCGTGGAACGCGCGCACGCGGTCGACGAACGCGACCGGCATGCCGCCGCGCGCGATGCCGTTGCGCGCCAACGCGCCGTACTCCGGCAGTGCGAGCAGCGGCAGCGCCTTGCGCACGTCCGCCCACAGGTCGGGGTTGAGCTTCTGCCGCTGCGCCAGGATGCGCGCGTCCTCGAGGCTTCCGGCGCCGATGTTGAACGCGGCAAGGGCGAGCCAGGTGCGGTCGGGCTCGGCGATGCGCTCGGGCAGCCGCGCCCGGAGCTCCGCGAAGTAGCGCGCGGCGCCGAGCGTGCTCTGCTGCGGATCGAGCCGGTCGGCGATGCCCAGCCGGCTCGCGGTGTCCTCGGTGATCTGCATCATGCCGCGCACGCCGGTCTCGCTTGTCGCCTGCGGGTCCCACTGCGACTCCTGGTATGCGATGGCGGCGAGCAGGCGCCATTCCACACCGGTCGCGGCCTCCGCCTGCTCGAACAGCGGCCGGTAGCGCGGCAACAGCGCTTGCATGCGCTCCTGGAAGATGCCTGCGTCGATGCGCTCCACCTGGCCTGCCGGCTCGAAGTAGCGCTCGGCGAGGCGCGCGAGAATGCCGTCGGCGCGCGCGCCGGCGAGGAAGCGGTCGACGTCGTCGCGCAGCGTGCGCAGCGCCGGCGCCACCGCCCACGCCTGTTCGCGCCTGGGTCCGGCCGCGAACGCAACATCCGCGTCGGCGAACAGATTGCGCGCCGCGATCGCGTCGACCGCCGGAACCACCGCGAACGGGAGCGTGCCGCCCGCGACTTGCGCGATCAGCGCCTGCGCGTCCAGATCGCTCGCCGCCTGCCAGCGGATCCGCGAGAACGCGGCGCGCGCCGCGCCGATGAGCTGCTCGATGCCCGTCGCCTCCTCGTACGCGACTTCGGCGGCGCCGACGTCGCGCCAGCTCCTGGGCCTCGCTGCGCTTCGGTTGTAGACGAGCACCGGCTCCACGGCGAGCGAGCCGTGGGTCCACAGCGCGGCTCGGGGGTCGGGCCGCGCGGCGTCGGCCTTGACGTGCGACGGCGCCGGCGGATACAGCCCGCCCACACCCAGGTGCGCTTCGCCCGCCGCGAGCTTGGCGAACAGCGCGTCGGCGCTGTCGACCTCGACGATGCGCAATGCGAAGCCGCGCGCGGCCGCATAGCGGGCGAGAAGATCGTGATCGAAGCCGGCGCGCGCGCCGTGCGCCGCGGTGTACCAGGAGGCGGGACCGGGACGCACCGCGACCACCAGCGTCTGCTCGACTTCCGGAGGCGGCGCCGGGTCGAGCGGGCAGCTGCACATCGCGGCGACGGCAAGGGCGAAGGCCGCGAAGTGAGCCGGCCAGCGGTACTGCATTCGCCCGGATCGTGGGTTTGGCACGATAGCGTTTGTGATGCAGGTCGCAGACGGCGCGCATTATAGTCACACTTGCCCGCGCAGCCCTGGCCGCGGCGCGGCGACCCGACGAACGGGCTATAATC
>JADLEZ010000645.1 GCA_020845855.1 Burkholderiales bacterium | reverse complement strand
AGCGAAGGTGGCAGCGGACCGAGCGTCGAGCAGGTGATTAGCGCGGCGGCCGAGTTTGGTATCGATGGCGCGCGCTACACAGCGTACGCGGCGAAGCGCTGGGGTCCAGGTTGGAAGATCAATGCAGCGGGCCGCCGTCGCGCGCTCGCGGAGATCCAAAGCTTCCGCGACGATCCAGACGGCTTGACCAACAAGATCGACGCCGAGATCGACGTGTTAGCGTGAGATGAAGGCGATGATTCGACTAGCGCATTTTTCCGACCTCCACTACGCCGGCGCGACACTGACGGAGGTGGATCGGTGCTTCAGCTTTGCCGTCGATCAGGCGATCGCGCGCGGCGTGGACTGCGCGGTGATCTCGGGGGACTCGACTGATCACGCGCTGGAGGTGCATGCGCCGGCCGTGGCGGCCTTCGCGCGCGTCATCAGGCGGCTCGCCGACCACTGCCCGGTGTTGATCCTGCAAGGAACCTTCTCGCACGAACCGCCGGGAACGCTCAACGTGTTCCGGCTCTTGGGCGGGCGGTTCCGGATCCACGTGGCCGACCGGCTGCAACAGGTTGCTCTTGATCAGGACGGTCGCTGGCTGGAATCGGAAGGCTGGCGCTTCGACCAGATGCCGCCGGGCGCGCGGGTGCTGTTTTCCTGTGTCCCGACGGTGAACAAGGCCGTAGTGGCCGCGGCGGTGGGTGCCGCCGAAGCGGCGGAAGCGGTGGGCGAGCGACTGACCGCGTTGCTCCGCGGCTTTGCCCCGATCAACGAAGCCGCGCGCGCGGCCGGCGTGCCGACCATCGGCGTGTCGCACGGCACCGTGTACGGATGTGTGACCGAACATGGCGTACCGATGGCGGGATTCGATCACGAGTTCACTACCGGGTCACTCTTCGGCGCCGGGGCGCGAGCCTTTCTGCTCGGGCACATCCACAAACACCAGTCGTGGCATCAGGACGGCCGGGTGATCGCCTATGCGGGATCGATCGGACGATTGCACTATGGCGAACAAGGCGACAAGGGATTCCTCATTTGGAACGTCGGGGCGGCGTCGGCGTGCTTCGAGCTCATCGCCACCCCGGCCAAACGCACGGTTGAGATTGCCTTCGAGGGCATGCCCAAGCTGGAAGAGTTGCAACAGTTGGCGCGGACGATCGACGTGACCGGAGCGTTCGTGCGGGTGCGGTGGACGGTTCCCGAGGAGGACCGGCACGAAGTCGACCGGTCGGCGATACAACACGTTTTCGGCGCCGCGGCCGAGATCAAGCTGGAAGGGCGGGTGATTCCGGTCGTGCGCACTCGCGCGGCGGGTATCTCAAACGAGGCGAGCATCGCCGCCAAGATTGCCGTCTGGGCGAGGTTGACCGAGGCCAGGCCCAAGCCGCTGCTGGCCTGCCTGGAAGCCCTTCAGACGCACGCGCCGGACGAGATCGCGGGAACCATCATCGAATGCTCGACCGGGGCGCAGGGCGCGATTCCTGCGGTGGCACAGGCCGATACCAACGCATTGGGCGGCGAGACCATCGACGCCGAACGGTTACCGATGTTCAGCGACGCGCCTTGACCCACAACAAGAGCGGGAGACACTGAAAGTCGTGTTCGCTCAAGGCGGGGATGCTCACCCATGAAACCAATCTCACTGACGCTCAAAGGCTTTCGCGGCATTCGCGATGGGTTAGGACGGGACGTGATCGACCTTGATTTCGAACGGCTCGCCGGCGATGCCGAACTGGTCGCGATCGTCGGCAGGAACGGGCGCGGCAAGACGACCATCATGGACAACATGACGCCGTTTCCGATCATGCCCTCGCGCGCCAGCGCGGACGGGCTCGGTGGCTTCTCCTACTACGACCATGTGTATCTGCCTGAGAGCGTCAAGGACCTGGTCTGGGAGCATGGCGGAATGCGCTATCGCTCGCAGCTGGTGTTCCGGCTGAACGGAAGAAGAAAGACCGAAGCGTTCCTGCACGTCCGGTGCGGCGATTCATGGCAGCCGGTGCGGCTCACGGACGGCACCGTGTCCGACGGCAAGGTGGAAACCTACCTGCAATGCGTCGAGGGCATTCTTGGCAGCGCCGAGACGTTCTTTACATCGGTGTTTGCCGCCCAGGGACGGCGAGCGTTGTCGGCGTACAAGAACGCGGAGATCAAGACCCTGCTCGCGGACCTGCTCGCGCTCGACGAGATTCGCGACCTGGGCGCGAAGGCGTCGGAAACAGCGAAGCTCCTCAAGGCAGGACTGGGAGCGGTCCGCCAGGAACGCGCCGGCCTGCAGGCGGAAGCTGAGCAGGTCGCGCGTGAACTCTCGCAGCTGGGCGATACGACGGCGAGAATCGCCGCGGCGCAGAGCGCGAAGGCAACCCAGCAAGCGGCGCTCGACAGGGTGAAGGCGGAGCTCGCCAAGCGCGTCGCGACGCACGAGGTCGCGCTGCAAACGGAAGCTCGTCGCAGCCAACTCGCAGCCGACCGCCGCGCCATCATCGAGGCGGGGAAGGCGGCGCTCGCAGCGCTCGATGGGCAGGACCGGCGGGAGGGCGAACGTCTGGAGCAACTGAACCGCAGGGTTCGCCAGCGGACCGAAAGCGAGCGCCAGCGACGCAAGGGGCTCAACGATCAGCGCATGCGACTGGAAGCAACGCTCAAGGCGAACGGCGTGATCGAACGCGCCAGCCGGAGGCTCGGGCTGGCGGACAGTGTCGTCGGACAACGTGAGCAGTGCATGGCCGGACTACGCAGGGACGCGGAGAATTTGGACAGGCTTCGGGCCAACGGCAAACTCGCCCGCGAGCGGATCGCGGGAATCGAGCGGGAGGCGGGGCAGGCCTCGTTGAAGGCGCAGGAGCTTTCGCGTCGCTTCGGGCTGACCGCCGAAGTGCCGTGCGCGGGAACGGATCTGCAGGGACGCTGCAAGCTGCTCTCCGACGCGCGAGAAGCGCAACACCTGAAGCCTGGCGCCGATGCGCAGATCGCTCGCCTACAAGAAGAACGAGCCAAGGTCGCTCAATGTTTGCAGGATATCGAAGCACAAGGCCAGGACTTAGTAGCCGCTCACGCAAGACTCAACATCGCCGAGACCCGCCTCAAGCGGTCGCGCGAACGGTTGGCGACAGTCGCGGTGCGGGCGGCAAGGCACGGGGAGCTCGCACAAGCGCGGGAAGCGCTCATCGGGGTCGTCCACCAGATCGAGTCGCTGCCGCAGCACGACGAGCAGGAGACCGCGGAGGAAAAGACCGAGCGGGTTGCGATCGCGGCGGCGAGGCGGGCGATTGCCGGCGAGCGGGAGGGCGGAGCGCGACGGCAACGCGAGTCGCTCGCCCGTGTGGATGCGGCAATCGCCGCGCTGCCGGCGCCCTTCGACGCATCGAGGATCGAACAGGCGCAGCGAGGCGTGGACGATGCGCAGCGCGCGCTGGCCACGTCCGAAGGGACCTACGCCAAAGCAGTGCGCGATCAGCAGGCGAGCGAGGAATTCCAACGGCGGAAGGCGGTGACCGAGAGGCGGCTGGCGGCTCTCGACGCGCGCATGCGGCGAATCGGGGACGAAGTGGGCGTGTGGACGCTCTTCGCGAAGTGCATGAGCAATGACGGCTTGATCGCGCTGTCGATCGACGACTCCGGGCCGACCTTGTCGAGCCTGGCGAACGACCTGCT
>JADLEZ010000644.1 GCA_020845855.1 Burkholderiales bacterium | reverse complement strand
GCCACGCCCGCCGCCGCGGCCGCTTCGAGGCAGCGCGCACGCAGGTCCGGCGTGTAGGGGTGGGTGAAGTCCACGTGCACGACGTTGCCCTCGCCCCCGTCGAAAAACGTCATTTCCCGCCCCGATGTGTAATCCACAAGCTGGTGCGGAAGCACGAGGTCGCCCGGCAGGCAGTCGCGGATGCCACCGACGGACGCGACCGCCACGACCGCGTGCGCCCCCTTGTGCTCGAGCGCCCACAGGTTCGCGCGGTAGTTCACGCGGTGCGGCGGGATCGTGTGCCCGTGCCCGTGGCGCGCGAGGAAGACCGCGTCCCGGCCGGCGATCCGGCCGAACAGGAGCGTGGACGACGGGTCGCCGTAGGGTGTCCGCACGACCTCGCGGTGCGCCACCGCCAGGGTCGAGAGCCGGGTCAGGCCGCTGCCACCGATGATCGCGAGCATGGAACTTGCTTGGCTGGAGGGCGATTCAGGCTCGGGAGAAGCCCAGGAGCCGGCAGCCGTTGCGACGGTGCGCCGGCGCGAATCCAGACAGGGACTTGCGGTGGAATCTTCACCCGTTTCATGACACTATCATGGCAAGCACGGACATTCCGTTGATCTAGTCCGATTGTAGCGACGAAAGCGCGTGCGCCGCGATACGACCCTCGCGGCGCGCGCTCGCGCCTTTTGCGTCGGGTCGAGGATGCCGCCCCATGTACCTGGACCGTTTGTTCAAGCTGATGGCCGAGAAGCAGGCGTCCGACCTGTTCATCTCCTGCGGCGCGCCCATCAACATCAAGGTCAACGGCGTGGTGCAGCCGGTGTCGACCCAGCCGATGGACATGGACACGGTCCGCCGCATCGCCTACGAACTCATGAGCAAGGAGCAGGCGCGCGAGTTCGAGAACACGATGGAGATGAACCTCTCCCACCTCGACCGCGCGGTGGGCAACTTCCGCGTCAACATCTTCCGCCAGCGCGGCACCATCTCGCTCGTCATCCGCTACGTGCGCAGCAACGTGCCGCCGTTCGAGCAGTTGAAGCTCCCCATGGTGCTGCTCGACCTCGTGAGCGAAAAGCGCGGCCTGGTGCTGATCGCCGGCGCCACCGGCTCCGGCAAGTCGACCACGCTCGCGGCGATGATCGACTACCGCAACTCGACCAAGCCGGGCCACATCCTCACCATCGAGGACCCGATAGAGTATCTGTTAGAGCACAAGCATAGCATCATCAAACAGCGCGAGATCGGGGTCGACACCACGAACTACGCCAATGCGCTACAGAACGCGCTGCGCGAGGCGCCCGACCTCATCATGGTCGGCGAGGTGCGCGACAAGGAGACCATGCAGTCGGCGCTGCTGCACACGCTGACCGGCCACCTGTGCCTGACCACAATCCACGCCAACAACAGCTACCACGCGCTCTCGAGGATCATCAACCTGTTTCCCCACGACGCGCGCTCGGCGGTGCTGTCCGACCTGTCCATCGGGTTGCGCGCCATCATCTGCCAGCGCCTGATCCGCAACCGCGACGGCGAGCAGCAGCCGGCGGTGGAGATCCTGCTCAACACCGCGCTCATCGCCGAGCTCATCAAGAACGGCGAGTTCGTGCAGATCAAGGAGGCGATGGAGCAGTCGCTGTATCCGGGATCGCAGACCTTCGAGCAGTCGCTGTGCCGCCTGTACCTCGACGGTGTGCTGACCTACGACGAGGCGATGCAAGGCTCCGACTCGCCGACCAACCTCGCCTGGCAGATCAACCAGAGCAGCCCCACGTCGCGCATCGACGCGATGGAATCGACGACCCGCCGCGAGGAAGTGCGGCCGGGCGCCGACTTCACCGGGATGACGATCAATACGGAGTTGCTGGACCGCACGCACTAAGAAGTAGGGTCAGACCCTACTTTCTGTTACTGTTCCGGCTCGTCGAGACGACCTGATCCCTCGCCCACCCGGCGAAAGTAGGGTCTGACCCTCCATGGATTCCGCCGCCGAGTGCACTCTCTCGCTCGCGCGCGAGCTGATCGCGCGACGCTCGCAGACGCCGGACGACGCCGGCTGCCAGCAACTCCTGCAGGCGCGGCTCGCGCCGCTCGGCTTCGCGTGCGAGACGCTCGTGTCCAACGGCGTCACCAACCTGTGGGCGCGGCGCGGCACGGCGTCGCCGGTCGTGTGCTTCGCCGGCCACACCGACGTCGTGCCCACGGGCCCTCTCACGGCGTGGTCGACCGACCCGTTCGTGCCCACGTTGCGCGACGGCTACCTCTACGGCCGCGGCGCGGCGGACATGAAGGCGTCGCTCGCCGCGTTCGTCACCGCGATCGAGCGCTTCCTCGCCGATCGCCCGGACCCGCCCGGCTCCATCGCCCTGCTCGTCACGTCCGACGAGGAAGGCCCGTCGGTCGACGGCACGGTCAAGGTAGTCGAGCGGCTCGCCTCGCGCGGCGAGCGCCTCGACTACTGCGTGGTCGGCGAGCCGTCGTCGGTGCATGAGCTCGGTGACATGATCAAGAACGGCCGCCGCGGCACGCTGTCGGGCACGCTCACGGTGAAAGGCGAGCAGGCGCACATCGCCTACCCGCATCTCGGCCGCAACCCGATCCATCTCGCGGCCCCCGCGCTCGCCGAGCTCGCGCGGGTCGAATGGGACCAGGGCAACGCCTACTTCCCGCCGACGACGTGGCAGTGCTCGAACATCCACGCGGGCACCGGCGCGACCAACGTGATTCCGGGCACGCTGCAAGTGATGTTCAATTTCCGCTACTGCCCGGACAGCACGCGCGAGGGCCTCGCGCAGCGCATGGAGGCGGTCCTGCACGAGCACGCGCTCGACTACACGCTGGAATGGACCGGCTGGGGCAAGCCGTTTCTCACCGCGCGCGGCCGGCTGGTCGAGGTCGCGACCGACGCGATCCGCGAGGCGACCGGCCGCGTGCCCGAGCTCTCGTGCACGGGCGGGACGTCCGACGGGCGCTTCATCGCCGACATCTGCCCGGAAGTGGTCGAGATCGGGCCGGTCAACGCGACCATCCACAAGATCGACGAGCGCGTGCGCGTGGCCGACCTCGAGCCGCTCGCCGCGATCTACCGCGGCATTCTCGAGCGGTTGCTCCCCTTGTATGCTTAACCCCTCTCCCCGCGGCGACCTCCGGAAGCGGCGAGGCAACGCGGGAAGCCAGCGTTGTCGGTCGCCCTCGGTCGCTCGGCGACGCGCGGCCTCGGAGATGCCCACGTGGTGCGCCGCGACAGCGTGTCGGCCGCCACCATCGCTCGCGGACGCGCGCTGCGCGCCTGGCCTTCGGCCCGCTCGCTCAGGTGTCCTTCTGGCCTTTGCTCGCTACGCTCGCCGCCTCGCTTACTCGCGGGGAGAGGGTGCCCGACAGGGCGGGTGAGGGGGCTTCCACGCCATGATCCCCGCCAGCGAGCTCTCCACCCTGCGCGACTGGCTGCGCTACACGGTGTCGCGCATGGGCGAGATGAAGCTCGCGTTCGGGCACGGCAGTACGCAAGCCTACGACGAGGCCGCGTATCTGCTGCTGCACGCGCTGCACTTGCCGCCCGACCGGCTCGACTCGTTCCTCGATGCCCACGTCACGCAGGACGAGCGGCAGCGCCTGGCGGACCTCTTCACGCGGCGCATCGAAGACCGCGTTCCCGCCGCGTACCTCACCCACGAGGCATGGCTCGCCGACTTCCGCTTCTACGTCGACGAGCGCGTGATCATCCCGCGCTCGTTCATCGCCGAGCTCGTTCCGGGTGCCCTCGAGCCGCTCGTCGGGCCGGCGGAGGCGGTCAAGACGGCGCTCGACATGTGCACCGGCTCGGGCTGCCTTGCGATCCTGATGGCGCACGCGTATCCCGACGCCGACATCGACGCGGTCGACGTGTCCTCCGATGCGCTGGCGGTGGCGCAGCGCAACGTGAGCGACTACGGCCTGCAGGCGCGCATCAACCTGATCCGCTCGGACCTGTTCGAGAACCTGCCCGAGAAGAGCTACGACCTCGTCATCTGCAATCCGCCGTACGTCGACGCGATGGCGATGGAGGCGCTGCCGCCGGAGTACCGCTACGAGCCGCAGGTCGCGCTCGCCGGCGGCGAGGACGGCATGGACGCGATACGCACGCTGGTCAGGCACGCGCCGCGCTTCCTCAATCACGGCGCCTGCCTGGTGGTCGAGGTCGGCCATAACCGCGCGGCCGCCGAGACGGCGTTTCCACGGCTGCCGATGATGTGGCTGCCCACGGCGGGCGCCGAGGATGCGGTGTTCGTCGTCAAGCGGGAGGACCTCGTTGCCGGACGTTAGAAGCGGAGGAGAACTGGTGGTCGCGAGCCTGCTCGCGCAAGGGGCGGCGCACGCATTCGGCGTTCCCGGCGAGAGCTTCCTCGCCGTGCTCGACGCGATGCACGACGCACGCGAGCGCCTCGCGTTCATCGTGTGCCGGCAGGAAGGCGGCGCTGCGTACATGGCCGAGGCGTACGGCAAGCTGACCGGCACGCCGGGCCTGTGCTTCGTTACCCGCGGGCCGGGTGCGGCCAACGCAGCGATCGGCATCCACACCGCCGCGCAGGATTCGACGCCGATGCTCGTGTTCATCGGGCAGGTCGGCGGCGGCATGGTCGACCGCGAGGCGTTCCAGGAGATCGACTACCGCCGCATGTTCGGCAGCGTGGCCAAGTGGGCGGCGCAGATCGACCGCGCCGAACGCATCCCGGAGTATGTCGCGCACGCGTATCGGACGGCGCTGTCCGGACGCCCCGGCCCGGTGGTGCTTGCGCTGCCCGAGGACATGCTGACCTCGCGCGCCGAAGCGCGCGACCCACCACGGGTGAGCGCGGTTGCGTGCGCGCCGCCGGCGCATCTCGTCGCCGAGGCGCACGCCATGCTCGCCAAAGCCCGCG
>JADLEZ010000643.1 GCA_020845855.1 Burkholderiales bacterium | reverse complement strand
CCGACTTTTTCGCGCCGACCACCACGCCTTCGGCGACCCTGCCCTGGAAGATCGTGCGCACGCGCTGGATCAGGATCAGCACGCCCGCCAGCGCGGCCAGCGCACCCACTCCCAGTAGCGTGTATTGGAACCCGCTCATCCGTCCTCCTGGCTAGCAGGTCGATACAAAAGGCGTCCGAACGGTCCTCGGATGACGAGGAAGCTCAAGTTGCGCCTTTTGCATCGAGATTGATCTTAGAGCTAGAAAATCAGAGCGAACAGGAACGCACCGATCATGCCGAGCGCGATCGCGAACTTGGCGACCGTTCCGGCCAGCAGGCCGAGCCAGGTGGCGACACCCACGGTCCCCGCGCGGCGAATGTCGCGCTGCGCAATGTACTCGCCGATGGCCGCGCCCGCCAGCGGCATGAAGATGAGGCCCCACAGGCCGGTGAAGATGCCGAGCACGGTGCCGATCACCGCGCCCACGATCGCGTACCGGCTCGCGCCGACCTTCTTGGCGCCCGCCGCTGCCGCGACGTAGTCTATCACCCACGCGAGCACCGCCAGCACGCCGAGGACCACGACCAGCCACACCGGGACGCGCGTGAAGTCGTCGATCCAGGCACCGAGCAGGATGCCCGCGAACACCAGCGCCACGCCGGGGATCGCCGGCAGGACGGTGCCGGCGATGCCGACGATCATCATCGCGACGGCAAAGATCCAGAGGGCGACGGTCATGGCGCCAGAATAGCAAAGCTCTATGCCGTGATGCGGCCGACCACGTGCCGTACCCAGGGCGCGACCAGGGTCACCGTGGAATTTTCAACGGACTAGCGACTCACTGCATCAGCGGCTTGTAGCGGATGCGGTGCGGCTTGGCGGCCTCCTCGCCCAGACGCTTCTTCTTGTCCGCCTCGTAGTCGCTGTAGTTGCCCGGATAGAAGGACCACTGCGAGTCGCCCTCCGCCGCGAGGATGTGGGTGGCGATGCGGTCGAGGAACCAGCGGTCGTGCGAGATGACGAGCGCGCTGCCGGCGAATTCCAGCAGCGCCTCCTCTAGCGCGCGCAGCGTCTCGACGTCGAGGTCGTTCGACGGCTCGTCCAGCAGCAGCACGTTGCCGCCCTTAAGCAGCGTGGCGGCGAGGTGCAGGCGCCCACGCTCGCCGCCGGAAAGCTGGCCGACGATCTTCTGCTGGTCGGGACCCCGGAAGTTGAAGCGACCGAGGTACGCGCGCGACGGCATCTCGAACCGGCCGACGGTGAGGATGTCCTGGCCGTTGCTGATCGCCTCCCACGCGGTCTTGTCGTTGGGCAGGGATTCGCGGGTCTGGTCCACCACCGCGAGCTGCACGGTGTGGCCGATGGCGATCTTGCCGGCGTCGGGCTGCTCCTTGCCGGCGATCATGCGGAAGAGCGTGGTCTTGCCCGCGCCGTTGGGGCCGATGATGCCGACGATCGCGCCGGCCGGCACGCGGAAGGACAGGTCGTCGATCAGGAGCTTGTCGCCGTACGCCTTGCGCACGTTCGTGAACTCGATCACCGCGTCGCCGAGGCGCTCGGCGACCGGAATGAAGATCTCGTTGGTTTCGTTGCGCTGCTGGTGCTCGTAGGAGGCGAGGTCGTTGAAGCGCGCGATGCGCGCCTTGCTCTTCGCCTGGCGGCCCTTCGGGTTCTGGCGGACCCATTCGAGTTCCTGCTTCATCGCCTTGATGCGCGCCGCCTCCTGCTTCGACTCGGTCTCGAGGCGCTGCTCCTTCTGCTCGAGCCAGCTCGAATAGTTGCCCTTCCACGGGATGCCGTAGCCGCGGTCGAGCTCGAGGATCCACTCCGCCGCGTTATCGAGGAAGTAGCGGTCGTGGGTGACCGCGATCACGGTGCCGGGGAACTTCTGCAGGAACTGCTCGAGCCAGTCGACACTTTCCGCGTCGAGGTGGTTGGTGGGCTCGTCGAGCAGCAGCATGTCGGGCTTCGACAACAGCAGGCGGCACAACGCGACCCGGCGCTTCTCGCCGCCGGAGAGGTTGGCGATCTTCGCGTCCCACGGCGGCAAGCGCAGCGCGTCGGCCGCGATCTCCATTTGCACGTCGGAGTCGGCGCCCGAGGCGGCGATGATCGCTTCCAGCCGCGCCTGCTCGGCAGCGAGCTTGTCGAAATCAGCGTCGGGCTCGGCGTAAGCGGCGTAGATCTCCTCGAGCTTCGCCTTCGCCCCAAGCACTTCGCCCATGCCTTCCTCGACCGCCTCGCGCACCGTCTGGTCGGGGTCGAGGCGCGGCTCCTGCGGCAGGAAGCCGACGCGCAACCCGGGCATCGGCGTGGCCTCGCCTTCGTACTCCTTATCTTCACCCGCCATGATGCGCAGCAGGCTCGACTTGCCTGATCCGTTCAGGCCCAGTACGCCGATCTTGGCGCCGGGGAAGAACGACAGCGAAATATCCTTGAGGATGACGCGCTTGGGGGGAACCACCTTCCCCACGCGGTTCATGGTGTAGACGTATTGGGCCATCCCGCAATTATCGCAGGCGGCAGATCGATGGGGTCGAACTCGATTGACGTTCGATCGAGTCTGACCCCATGGGCGGGCTAAGAGCGCAAGACCCGCACCCGGGGGAATTGCGGGTGGAAACGGCTACTTCCGGGCCGACGTGGGCTGCGCCCCGGTGCCTTGTGCCGCGGCTTCCTGCGCCCGTGCCGCCGCGTTCATCTGCGCCTCGGTCGCGGCCCGCAGCTCGCGCCAGCGCTTCTTGTCGGCGTCGTAGCGCGCGTTGACGAGGATCACTTCTTTTTGCTTCACGGCCACGAGGTCGGCCTGCTTCGCGAGCTCGACGCTGATGCTGGCAAGCTCGCGCTCCAGGATCGGCGGAACCGGCTGGCTGCCGAGCGCCGCCTTCTTCGCGTCAAGCTCCTCCTTGCGCTTGCCAAGCTGCGCGCTGTATGCGCTCGACGAGTGAATCTGCTGCTCGATGGTGGACACCGCGCGCCGCCGCGCGAGGTCGATCTCGCTTTCCATGGTGTAGGTGGACAGCAGCGCCCGATCGCGGCGTTCGACGATCTCGCGCTCCTTGGCAAGCAGGCGCTGGCGCTCTTCTTCTTCCGCCTTGGCCTTGATCTGCTGCGGTGTGAGCGCGGGCTCGGTCTTTCTGACCGTCACGCCCTGCTTGTCGAGCTGAACGTTGGCCTTGTTGATCGCCTCGGGCGGAATCTTGTCGGTGTAGTGCACGACACCCTTCTCGTCCACCCACTTGTAGGTGGCCGCGTGAAGGCCCGGCGCGAACGCGACGAGGCAGCCCGCGAAGAGCGCAAGTGCGCGCCGCGTCGTCGCCGTATCACCTTGCCGTGCATCCCGCATCATCCGGTCCTTTCCTGCGCCCACGGTTGGATCGCGCGCGGCAAAATCCGTTCACTGGACTACCCTCCGCGCGGAGGCGCAAGGGGCCTATTCGCGCTCGGGGGCGTGACCTCGTTGCCTCGCTTGCGTCATGTGCACTTCCGCGTGTCGGCCACGTACGCTCGCGCGGCGACGCGCCCTTCGCGCTCATGCCCCGTAACGCGCCCGGTACGCCGCCACGGCGCTCGCCTGCGCCCGCAGCGCAGAGCGCCCCTCGAGAAAGCGCATGAGGTCGTCGAGGGTAGCGATCGCCACCACCGCAATGCCGAACGCGTCCCGCACCTCCT
>JADLEZ010000642.1 GCA_020845855.1 Burkholderiales bacterium | reverse complement strand
ATAGTTGAAGATCGACGAGTACTTGACCTTGCCCGCGTGCAGGTCGGCGACGAGCTGGTCGCGCGACACGCCGAGCGTCTCGGCCGCCGCGTACAAGTACAGGCCGTGGCCACCCTCGTCCTGCACCTTGGCCATCAGGATCGCCTTGCGCTCGAGCGTGGGGGCGCGCGTGATCCAGTTGCCCTCGGGCAGCATGCCGACGATCTCCGAGTGCGCGTGCTGCTGGATCTGGCGGACGAGCGTGCGGCGGTAGGCCTCCGGCATCCAGTCCCGGGGCTCGATCTTGACGTCGGCGTCCACCCGCGCCTGGAACGCGCGCTCGTCCGCCGCCATGTCCTCCTCGGACCGCAGCTTGGACAGACCGGTGTCCACCTGTTGCGCGTACATACGAACCCCTCCGTGCTCCGCACTCCGGGAAGGTTCGCGCTTCCGGAAGCGGCCCTTCGCGCAAGCGCCCACGTCCCTTCCGCGGAAGCTTTTATGATACAGTTTGTGCGTGACTCAAGCCAGATCTGTATCAGATCGCGGCATCGCCCGCTGGCTCGCGCGCACGCTCGCCGCCGACCCGCCGCGTGCGAAATCGCTGATCGTCACGGTCTGGGGCGACGCGCTCGCGCCGCACGGCGGCGCGGTCTGGCTCGCCGGGCTCATCCGCCTCATGGCGCCATTCGGCCTGTCCGAGCGCCTCGTGCGCACCAGCGTGTTCCGCCTCGCGCGCGACGGCTGGCTCGCACGCGCCTCGCATGGCCGCGCGAGCCGCTATCGCCTCACCCGCGACGGCGCCCGCCGCTTCGACGAGGCCTACCGGCGCATCTACGCGCGCTCGGGCGACGACTGGCACGGCCGGTGGGAGATCGTGCTCGTCCACGCCGTCACGACCGCGCGGCGAGCGGCCCTGCGCGAGGAGCTGACCTGGGCGGGCTTCGGCGGTCTCGGCCCCACCGCCTTCCTGCGCCCGAGCGAAGCCGGCCGCGCCCTGCCGTCGGTGCTCGCCACGGCGGGGGTGGCCGATCACGCGATCGTCGCGACGGCCGGCGACCATCCCGGCCAGCGGCCGCTGGCGCAGGCCGTGGACAGCGCCTGGGATCTGACCGCGCTCGCCGCGGACTACCGGCGATTCCTCGCCCGCTTCGGCGCGGTGATCGAGCGCTTCCGCGACGACGGCGAGCACGACCCCGCGCAGTCGTTCATGGTGCGTACTCTCCTGATCCACGCCTACCGCCGCGTGCTCCTGCGCGACCCCTTGCTGCCCGCATCGCTGCTCCCCCTCGCTTGGCCCGGCGCCGCCGCGTACGCGCTGTGCCGCGACTTCTATCGCCTGACCCACCGCGCCGCGGAGCGGCACCTCGCCGCCACGCTGGGGACCAACGGTACCGCGTGGCCGCCAGCGAACGCGGCGTTCTACGCACGCTTCGGCGGCCTCGCATGAATCCGTCGCATCCGCTTCCGCTCGCGCTGCCCGCGCGCGCTGGCGTCCCGGTCGTCGCCGCGTACCTCGCGTGCTACCTGTTCCTCGACTGGATCAGCTTCGTCGATCCCTACGGGCCGCTCGGCATCACGCCGTGGAACCCGCCGCCGGGACTGTCGATCTTCATGGTGCTGCATTACGGGCCGGCGATGGCGCCGTGGCTCTTCGTGGCCGCGCTTGCCGCCGAGCTCCTGATCCGCGACGTCCCGGCGCCGTGGCTCGCCCAGGTGGTGGCATGCGCGTGGCTCGCCGCGAGCTACACCGCCTATGCGTTGCTCCTGCAGCGGCGGCTGCGCTTCGATCCCGCGCTCGCCACGCTGCGCGATGCGACCGTGTTCACCGGCGCCACCGCCATCGCCGCGCTCCTCATCGGCATGGGCTTCATCGGGGTCTTCGTCGCGGCCGGCGTCGTGCCGCCGGGCGCGTTCCCGCGCACGGTCGGCCAGTTCTGGATCGGCGACTTGATCGGCATCGTGGTCACCACGCCGCTGCTGCTCGCGCTGACCCGGGCGCGCGCGACGGCGCCGAAAGTCGGCGCGCTGGAGACGGTCACCCAGTTCTCGGCCATCGGCGTCGCCCTCTTCATCGTGTTCGGCTTGGGCATCGGCGCCGAGCTCAAGCTCTTCTACGTCCTGTTCCTGCCGCTCATCTGGATCGCGATGCGGCGCGGCATGGCCGGCACGACCGTCGCCACGCTGCTGGTGCAGGTCGGCCTCATCGCGGCGCTGCTGTTCGGCAGCCACGCCGCCGGCACGGTGCTCGACTTCCAGTTCCTGATGCTCGCTCTCGCGCTCACCGGCCTGTTCTTGGGCGTCGCGGTCGAGGAGCGGCGCGCGGCCGAGCGCAAGCTCAGAGACAAGCAGGTCGAGCTCGACCGCAGCCTGCGCGCCGCGGCGGCGAGCGAGCTCGCCACAGCACTCGCCCACGAGCTCAACCAGCCGTTGTCCGCGGTGGCCTCGTACACGCGCGCCTGCCAGCTCCTGCTAGAGCGCGGCGACACGCAAGGCGAGTTGCCGGCGATCCTGCAAAAAGTGATGGCCGAGGCGAACCGCGCCGGCACCGTCGTGCATCGCCTGCGCGAGTTCGTGCGCAGCGGCACCATCCGCCAGGAGCGCCTGCCCACGGCGCGGCTGCTCGGCAACGCCGCCGAGGCAGCAGGGCCGCGCGCGGCCAGGCATCGCGTGGCCCTCTCGGTCGAGGTCGCAGGCGGCACTGCCGACGTGCTCGGCGACCGCGTGCAGGTGGAGACGGTGCTGCACAACCTCATCGCCAACGCGATCGACGCGCTCAAGGAAACGCCGGGCGAGCGGCGCGTGGCGCTCACCGCCGCCGAGCACGACGACGCGTTCGTGCGCATCACCGTGGCCGACAACGGGCCGGGGCTCGCGCCCGCCGCGCGCGCCTGCCTGTTCGAGCCGTTCGCCACGCACAAGACCGAGGGCCTGGGCCTGGGACTTGCCATCAGCCGCAGCATCGTGGAGGCGCACGGCGGCGTGCTGTGGCACGCGCAACAGGACACGGGCGCCGCGTTTTGCCTTACGCTTCCGACTGCGCGATAACGAAACGGGTTACGGCCATGGTCCAGCCATCCAATGTCTACATCGTCGACGACGACGCCGGCGTGCGCGATTCCCTGGAGATCCTCCTGCGCCTGCACGGCTACGCGCCCGCCGCCTTCGCGTCCGGGGAGGCCTTCCTCGACCAGGTCGAAGGCCGCCCGAGCGGCGTCGTGCTGCTCGACCTGCGCCTGCCCGGCATGAGCGGCGCGCAGGTGCAGGCCGAGCTTGCCGCGCGCGGGGTCGCCTGGCCCGTGGTCGTGATCACCGCGCACGGCGACGTCGCCTCGGCGCGCAACGCGCTGAAGGCCGGTGCCAGCGACTTCATCGAGAAGCCGATCCAGGAGCCGGCGCTGCTCGCGGCGATCGAGCAAGGCACGACCCAGCAACGGGCGGCGGCGTCCGACGGCGCACGCAAGGCCGACGTCGAGCGCCGGCTCGCGCGCCTCACGACCCGCGAGCGCGAGGTCCTGT
>JADLEZ010000641.1 GCA_020845855.1 Burkholderiales bacterium | reverse complement strand
TCGCAAGCGCCGCCACCGCGCTCTGCGCGCGCGCCTCCTGCGTGTACCCCAGCGCCGCGTTGACCACGATCACGACCGCGATCACCAGCGCGTCCGCCGGCCAGCCGTGCGCGCCCTCGCTCGCCCAGGCGACGAGCGAGATCGCGACCGCGGCGAGCAGGAGATAGACGAGGGGATCGCGCAATTGCGCCAGCACCCGGCGCCAGCGCGCGACCGGCGTCGCGGACGCGACCTCGTTGGGGCCGTCGCGGGCGAGGCGCCGCGCGGCTTCCGCCGCGCTCAGCCCCCGCGCCGGGTCAACGCCGAAGTCGCGCGCGACCACCGCCGCATCGGTCGTGGAAGGATCGGGCGAGGCATCGCGCATTCCGCCAACGATACTACCGCCCCCGGGCATCCGCCTTGATCAGGACCATGCGCTGGCGCTCCGCGTTGCGCAGGTGAGTACGCATCGCGCGCCGCGCGGCTGCCGCATCGCCGTCGCGGATCGCATCGAGTATCGCCCGATGCTCGCCGATGTTGTCGCGCTTGCGCAGGCGCGTGACGAACAGCTCCTCCATGCGCGCGCTGAGCGGCTGGGAGCCCTCCTCCCACAGGCGCTCGACGCAACGGGCGAGGGCGCTGTTGCCGCTGGCGGCGGCGATGCACAGGTGAAACTCCCGGTCCGCCGGTGACTGCATGCGGTTGGCGCGCATGTCGGCCGCAAGACGGGCGAACGCGCGGCTCATCGCGCGCAAGTCCGCCGGCTCGGCGTGGCGCGCCGCCAGCGCGGCGGTCTCGCCCTCCACCATCCGGCGCGCGCGCAGCACCTCGAACGGCGAAGACTCCACCCCCCCGGGCGGGCGCGGCCGCTTGCGCGCGCGCGCCGACGTCACGTAAGCACCCGAGCCAACCTTGATCGCGATGCGGCCCTGCATCTCGAGCGCGCCCAGCGCCTCGCGCAGCGAGCTGCGCGACACAGCGAGCGAGCGAGCGAGCGAGCGCTCCGCCGGCAGGCGCGTCCCCACCGCGAACGCGCCCTCGTCGATCAGGCGCGCGATCTCCTCGGCGATGCGCTCGTGCAGACGCGGCGCGGCGATGGGCTGGATGGGCATGGCGGCGGGGTGATTGACGGCACGCGCCCCGCCGCGTAGATTGGTATGAAAACCATACCAGTTGCGACAGGCGGCACTTGACCGATCTCACACTGTACCCCGAGGGCGCGCCGTTCCCCGGCAGGGTCGCGCGCACCGCCGCGGCCTCCGAGCCCGCGTGGCCGCAGCCGCCGCAGGCGCGGCCGGGCGCGCCCAACGTCCTCGTCCTCCTCTTGGACGACGTGGGCTTCGCGCAGTTGGGCTGTTACGGCGCGGACATCCGCACATCGACGTTCGATCGCCTCGCCGCCGGCGGCCTGCGCTACCGCGATTTCCACACCACCGCCATCTGCTCGCCGACGCGCGCGTGCCTGCTGACCGGGCGCAACCACCACAGCAACGGCGTGGGCATCATCCAGGAGATGGCCACGGGCTTCCCGGGCTACCACGGCATGGTGCCGCGCGAGAACGGCTTTCTGTCGCAGATGCTGCTTGCCCAGGGCTACGCCACGCTCGGCATCGGCAAGTGGCACCTCGTGCCGGTGAGCGAGTACGCCTCGGGCGCGTCCAAGGCGCGCTGGCCGCTGTCGCGCGGCTTCGAGCGTTACTACGGCTTCATCGGCGGCAAGACCAACCAGTGGTCGCCGACGCTCGTGCACGACAGCCACTACATCGATCCGCCGCGCACGCCGGCGCAGGGCTACCACCTCAACGCCGACCTGGCCGACCGCGCGATCGAGTACCTCACCGACCTGCGCGCGGTCGCGCCGGGCAAGCCATTCTTCATGTACTACTGCCTCGCCGCGGGACACGCGCCGCATCACGTCGAGCCCGAATGGATCGCGCGCTATCGCGGGCAGTTCGACGCGGGCTGGGACCGCTGGCGCGAGGCCGTGTTCGCGCGCCAGCTCGATTCCGGCATCGTGCCGCCGGCCACGAAGCTGTCGCCGCGGCCGCCGTGGGTCGCGGCATGGGACAGCCTGTCGGCCGATGCGAGGCGTCTGTTCGCGCGCCAGATGGAGGTCTACGCCGCCTTCCTCGAGCAAACCGACCATCACGTCGGCCGCGTGATCGACTTCCTCGCGCGCATTGGCGAGTTGGAGAACACCCTGATCCTGCTCGCGTCCGACAACGGCGCGTCGGCCGAGGGCGGCGAGCACGGCTCGTTCAACGAGAACCAGTTCGTCAACCGGGTACAACCCTCGATCGAGCAGAACTTGGCACACCTCGACGACTGGGGCAGCGTGCGCTCGTTCCCGAACTATGCCTGGGGCTGGGCATGGGCCGGCAATACGCCGCTACGCCGCTGGAAGCGCTACCTGCACCAGGGCGGCATGAGCGACCCGCTCATCGTGCACTGGCCGCAGGGCATCCGCGCGCGCGGCGAAGTGCGCGGGCAGTACGTCCACGTCACCGACGTCACGCCGACGATCCTCGACGCGCTCGGTCTCGCCGCACCGGCCACGCTCGACGGCGTCGCGCAGCGCCCGCTGGAGGGAGTTTCGTTCGCGCACACGTTCGACGACGCGAACGCGCCCACGCGCAAGGAGGCGCAGTACTACGAGATGATCGCGTCGCGCGCGATCTGGGTGGACGGCTGGAAGGCGGTGGTCGAGCAGCCGCAGGGCGACGCGCTCACCGAGGAAGCCCTCGCGCGACAGAAGTGGGAGCTCTACGACGTGGCCCACGACTTTTCCGAGTGCGACGACCTCGCCGACCGGCATCCGGAGAAGCTCGCGCAGCTCGTCGAGCGCTGGTGGCTGGAGGCCGGCAAGTACAACGTCCTGCCGCTCGACTCGCGCATGCAGCTTCGCATGTCCGAGCGCAAGCCGGGTAGCCGGCCGCCGGCGAACCGTTACGTCCTCTTCCCGGGCGCCGCGCCGCAGTTCGAGTACACGGCGGTGAACGTCAAGAACCGGTCGCACACGATCACCGCGCAAGTCGAGATTCCCGCGCAGGGCGCGCAGGGCGTGCTGCTCGCGCACGGGAGCTGGTTCGCCGGCTACTCGCTGTATGTCAAGGACGCGCGCCTCGTGTACGTCCACAACTACATCGGGCTTGCCGAGTACCGCATCGCGTCCGAGGAAACATTGCCGGCCGGCAAGCTCGCGCTGCGCTTCCGCTTCACGCGCACCGGCGAGCATCGCGGCCGCGGCGAGCTTTACGTCGACGACCGCCTGATCGGCGCCGGCGACATCCCGCGCACCGTCCCGCACGTGATCGAGACCTCGGGCGAGGGCCTGTGCTGCGGCTACGACAGCGGGCTGCCGGTGACGCCCGACTACGAAGCGCCATTTCGCTTCACGGGCCGCATCGAGGAGGTCGTGGTCGAGCTCCACGACGACGCCGAGAAGGACGCCGAGGCGCAGCTGCGCGCGGCGATGACGGATCAATGAAAGGACCGATGCGATGACGAAGATGCTTGCCCTTGCGCTGCTGACGTTCGCCGCCGCGGCGGTCGCGCAGCCCTATCCGTCGAAGCCGATCCGTTTGATCGTGCCCTACCCAGCCGGCGGCAACACCGACATCGTGGCGCGGACGTATACGCAACTGCTCTCGGAGCGTCTGGGGCAACCGGTGGTGGTCGAGAATCGGTCCGGCGCGGCCGGCATGCTGGGCGTGAGCGCTGCCGCCAAGTCGCCGAACGACGGCTACACGCTGGTCATCGGCGACCTGGGATCGCTCGTGATCGCGCCGCTCGCCAACCCCAACGTCGATTACAGCCTGAAGGATTTCGCACCGATCTCGCTGGTTGCCACGGTATCTCTCGTGGTCACGGTGAACCCGAAATCGCCCGACAGCTCGATCGCGGACTTCCTCGCGCGCGCGAAAGCGAACCCGGGCAAGCTCACCTATGGCACCGGGGGTGTCGGCGGCCCCGGGCACCTCGCCTTCGAGCTACTGCGCTCGATGACCGGGGCCGCCATCCTGCACGTGCCGGTCAAGGGCGGCGCGGCGGCGGTCACCGGGCTTCTGGGCGAGCAGGTCGACCTCGTCATCGACGGCACGGCGGTGGGGCAGGTGAAGGCCGGGCGCTTGAAAGCGGCCGCCGTGACGGGGCCGCGGTTGCCGGCGTTGCCGGACGTGCCCGGCATCGGCGAAACGGTCAAGGGCTACGAGTTCACGAACTGGTGGGGCTTTCTGGCGCCCGCCGGCACCCCGCCCGCGGTGGTCGCGCGTATCGCCGGGGAAGTGGCCGCGATCGCCGCGATGCCGGACATCAAGGAGCGCCTGACCGGACTCGGTCTCGCCGCGCAGAGCAGCTCGCCGCAGCAGTTCGCCGACCACGTCCGCGCCGAAACGGCGAAAGTCACCCGCATCGTGAAAGACGCGGGGATCAAGCTGCAGTGAACCAACAGCCGGAGGCTCGCCGGCGCGCTTCGAAGCGCAACTGCGCGACGAATCGCAGAAGTGGGGACGCGTGGCGCGGGACGCGAAGCTGACGACGGAATAGAATGCGGCCGATTCCACGTGCCGCACCGCACCGCTTGCCCATGCCCCTCGATAGCGGATTCGCCGACTACCTCGCCCGCGTCACCGCCGACGTCCCACGGCTCGCGTCCACGGCGCCGGACGCGCGGCGCGAGCGCATGGAGCTTATCGCCCGGCGCTTTCCGGCGCCGGAGGATACGGTCGCGCGCACCGACACGTGGATCGCGCTGCCGGGCCGCGAGTTGGCGGTGCGCCTGTACCGCCCGCGGGCAGGCGTCCTGCCGGGGATCGTCTACCTGCACGGCGGCGGCTGGGTCGCCGGCAGCCTCGCCACCCACGATGGAGTTGCCGCCGCGCTCGCGCGGGACGCCGACGCGCTCGTCGCGAGCGTGCATTACCGCCGCGCGCCGGAAAGCCCGTATCCGGCGCCGAACGACGATGCCTACGCCGCGCTCGCGTGGCTCGCGGCGCGCGCGCCGGACCTCCACATCGATCCGCAGCGCATCGGCGTCGCCGGCGACAGCGCGGGCGCGCATCTCGCGCTCGGATGCGCGATCGAGTCGCGCGACCGGGCGGGACCGCGAGTCGCGTTCCAGCTTCTGATCTATCCGGTTGTCGAGCCGGTCTTCGACACACCGAGTTACCGCGAGCACGCGGTCTCGCTCACGCTCACGCGCGAGGACATGCAGTGGTACTGGCGCCAGTACCTTCCGCCGGGCGTGGACGACGACGGAGCGCGCGCGGTGCCCACGCGCGACTCGCTCGCCAACCTGCCGCCCGCGCACGTCGTCGTCGCGGAGCTCGATCCGCTGCGCGACGAAGGCGCGGCGCTCGCGACAAGGTTATCCCGCGCGGGCGGGCAGGCGGCGCTCGTCGAGGCGCTCGGGCTGCCGCACGGCTTCCTGCGGGCGGCGCGGTATGCCCCGTCGGCGCGCGCCGCCCAAGCGGCGCTCGGCGCGGCCGCGCGCGTCGCGCTGCACGGGTGATCATTGCCGGCCGGCGTTGCTGGCGATCGCTTCCTCGCGCGCGATCTTCGCGAGCGCCTCGCTTCGCTTGACCGAGACGGTGACCGTGGGCAGCCGGTAGACGGGCACGCCGTCCTGGTACTCGCCGGTGCGCACACCGACCACGGCACCCTTTTCTTGCGTGGGCCAAGCGACCGCGATAGCGGTGAGGGCGACGGCGACGAGGGCGGCGGCGACGGCGTAGCGGCGGTTGGGCTTATCGTACATGGCGCTTCTCCGGGGGTTGGACGACGCCTGCACTGTCCTGCTGAAGCCGGCTTTCAGTCCTTAATCGGGCCTGAATTCACGCTGAAAGATGCACGGCCCGCCGCCCGGGCTTGGTAAATTGCCGGGCATGAGCGCGAATAAGCCCCGAAGCGCGTAGCGCGGAGGGTAGTCCAGTGAGCGCGAAGGGTAGTCCAGTGAGCACGCAGGTGAACGCCACCTACCGCTTCGGCCGCTTCCAGATGGACCCCGCCCAGCGCCGCCTGCTGGTGGACGGCCGCGCCGTGGCGCTCGGCCAGCGCGCCTTCGACCTCCTGCTCACCCTGGTCGAGCGGCGCGACCGGCTCGTGCCCAAGCGCGAGCTCTTCGACGTCGTGTGGCCCGGTCTCGTGGTCGAGGAGAACAACCTGCAGGTGCAGGTGAGCGCGCTGCGCAAGCTGATCGGCAACCAGGCGATCGAGACGGTGCCGGGACGCGGGTACCGCTTCCGGGCGGCGCTCGAAGGCGCAGCGACAGCGCCGGCACCGGCCGCGACGCGGCCCGCCCCCTCCGACCTCTTCGGCCGCGTCGAGGACCTCGCTGCCCTGTGCGCATTGCTCGAGACCCATCGCCTCGTGACGGTCGTGGGTGCCGGAGGAATCGGCAAGAGCCGCCTCGCGCTGGCGGCCGCGCATACGCTCTCCGGGCGCTCGCCCGAGGTCCGGATCGTCGAGTTCGCCGGACTGTCGGAGCCCACACTGGTGGGCAAGGCGATTGCCCAGGCGCTGGACGTCAAGGCCTCGGACGCGTCGCTGGGTACCGCCTTGGCGGCGCGCCGCGCGCTGGTCATACTCGATAACTGTGAGCACTTACTCAACGCTATCGCGCCGCTGGTCGAGGTGATCCTGCAGGCCGCGCCGGACGTCACGCTCCTCGCCACGAGCCAGGAACCGCTGCGCCTGCCTCAGGAACAGCGGTACCGGCTCATGCCGCTTGCCGTGCCGACGGGGAGCGAGTCCGACGCCCGCGCGTTCGGCGCGGTGGCACTGTTCGCCGCGCGGGTGCGCGCCAGCGACCCGCGCTTCGCCCTCGGCGACGAGAACCTGGCGCTTGCCATCGACATCTGCCGGCAGCTCGACGGTCTTCCGCTCGCCATCGAGCTCGCCGCGGCGCGTGCCGCCACGCTCGGCCTGCGTGCGGTGCGCGACAAGCTCGATGCGCGCTTCAAGCTCCTGACCGGAGGGTCGCGCGCGACGCTGCGCCGCCATCAGACCTTGCGCGCGGCGCTCGAGTGGAGCCACCACCTGCTCGGTGCCGACGAGCGTACGGTGTTCCGGCGCCTCGGTGCGTTCGCGGGCGGCTTCACGGTCGAGCTCGCGCAGGCCGTGGCGGCGGACGCCGCGCTCGACGAATGGCAGGTGCTCGACACGCTGTCGAGCCTCGTCGACAAGTCCCTGGTGTCGATGGACCCCGGCGACCCGCCACGTTACCGTCTGCTCGAGTCCGCGCGCGCGTTCGCGCTCGAGCAGCTCGCGCAAGGCGACGCGGACGCGACGCTGCGGCGGCATGCGAACGCGATGCGCGATTTCCTGGTGCGCATCGACGACGCGAACATGGACGGGCACCTGCGCACCGACCAGTACGCCGCGCGCGTGCTGCCAGAGCTCGACAATCTCCGCGCGGCCTTCACGTGGGCCGACGGCGACGGCGGCGACGCGCACACGGCGGTCGCGCTCGCCGCGCATGCGGGCTCGCTGATCGACCACTCGATCGAGTGCATCGACTGGCTGCTCGCGGTCGACCGGCACGTCGACGACGCGCTGCCGCCGCCGCTCGCCGCGCGCTACTTCCGCGCGCTCGCCGCCAGCAACATGACGAGAAGGGTGACCAACGCGCGCCAGGTCGAGGCCGGCACGCGGGCCGCCGCGTACTACCGGGCCCACGACCACCCGCGCCGTCTCTTCTCCACGTTGATGCGCCTGTGTCTATACCAGCGCGAAGCGGGCGACGGCACGGCGGCGGACGCCACGCAGGAGGAGGCGCGCGCCCTGCTCCGCCCCGACTGGCCGGTCGAGTATCACGCGATGATGCTGCGCCGGGATGCCAACGAGGCATGTATCGCCGGCCGCTACGCCGAGGCGGTGCCGCTGTCGCGGGAAGCGGTGCGCCTGTGCGCGTCGGCCGGGGACTGGCGTCTGGAGGTCATGTGCCGGATCCAGCTCGCCGACATGCTGTGGGCGATGGGCACGCTGCAGAAGGCGCTGACCGAGGCCCGCGCGCTCGCGCAATCGCTGCGCGAGCGCCCCGTCCCACCCGCCGACATGGACATGCACTTCACCAACCTGCTCGGCATGGAAAGCGAGTTCGGCAACGTCGCCGAGGCCGCCGCGGCGGCGCACGAGGCGCTGCCGCTCATCCTGCGCACGGGGTCGCGCTACTACGAGGAATGGGTCCACTTCTTCTGGCGCCGGGGCCAGCACGACGTCGCCGCGCGGCTGTGCGGCCAGTGCGACGCGCGCCGCAAGGAATACATGGTGCAGGTCAACGAGCGGCGGCTGCTCGAGCAGGCGCGTGCAGGGCTCGCCGCCGCGATGGACGCGCCCACGCTCGCCGCCCGGCTCTCGGCGGGCGCCGCGCTCTCGGATGCCGAGGCGATCGCCGCGGTGGCGCAGGCGCTGGGGGAGCCCCCGGCTACACCAAGGGCTGGGTGAGCTTCTCGGCCGCGAACGCGCGCTGCACCGCCGGCCGCGCGAGCACGCGCGTGAGGAACGGACCTACGTGCGGCAGGCTGCGCGCGGGGCGCGCCAAGTTGCGTGTCCAGCGGCACAGCATCAGCGCGAAGGGGTCGACGACGCTGTAGTCGTCGCCGAGAAGCCAAGGCCTGCCGTGCGATGCCATGTGAGCCTCGAGCACATCGAGCATGCCGCCGATACGCGCTTCCGCGTGCCGCCGGACTTCCGTCGCCGCCGCATCGTGACCTTCGTCCACCATGCGTTCGGGGTAGTAGTAGTGCAGGAGCATGGCCTGTAAGGTGTTGGTGCACC
>JADLEZ010000640.1 GCA_020845855.1 Burkholderiales bacterium | reverse complement strand
CTCCGCCGGCAACGGCTCCTCGAACCAGCCGAGCGAAAGATCGCGATAGGCGTACGCGCGCCGGCACGCCTCGGCGACCGTGAACGCCTGGTTGGCGTCGACCATGATCTCGAACGTTTCACCCACGGCGGCGCGCACGGCCGAAAGGCGCGCGACGTCTTCCGCGATCGACGGCTTGCCCACCTTCATCTTGGCGCCGCGAAACCCCTGCGCCTTCGCTGCGAGCGACTCGTCGACCAACTGCTGCGCGGGATGGTGCAGCCACCCGCCCTCGGTCGTGTACACGGGCACGCGCCGCTGCGCGCCGCCCGCGGCCTTCCACAGCGGCTCGCCCGCGCGCCTGCACTTGAGGTCCCACAGCGCGGTGTCGATCGCCGCAAGCGAGAGGCTGGTGATCGCGCCCACCGCAGTGGCGTGGGTGGCGAAGAAGAGGTCCTTCCAGATCGCCTCGATCTCCCGGGCGTCGCGGCCGATGAGGCGAGGCGCCAAATGGTCGCGCAGGAGCGCCACCACCGAGGAGCCGCCGGTGCCGATCGTGTACGTGTAGCCCACTCCTTCCGCGCCGTCCGCGCAGGTGACGCGCACCATCGGCGTCTCCTGGGTGACGAAGGCCTGGATCGCGTCGGTCCGCTTGACCTTCGGCGGCAAGTCGACCTGAAGGATCTCGACGCGCTGTATATGGGCCCCCACGCTCGCGGCTGACGCCGCTTCGCTGCCCCCCGAGGGGGCGCAATTCGCGCTCGGGAGCGGCCCTTCGCGCTCATGGTTGTTCATCGATAGAGAAGCGTCGGCAGCCACAGCGAGATCTGGGGAACGTAGGTGAGCAGCAAGAGGCAGCCGAGCAGCGGCAGCAGCCACGGCAGGATCGCCATGGTCGTCCGCTCGAGCGACATGCCCGCCACGCGTGCGAGCACGAACAGCACGATCCCCATCGGCGGATGCAGGAGGCCGATCATGAGGTTCAGCACGACGATCAGGCCGAAGTGCACCGGGTCGATGCCGAGCTGCTGCACCACCGGCATCAGCACCGGGATCGCGATCAGGATCGCCGCCGTGGGCTCGAGGAAGCAGCCGATGAACAGCAGCAGCAGGTTGACCAGCAGCAAGAACACCCACGGCGTGTGCGTGAACGACAGCGTCCAGGCGGTGACGGCGTCGGTGACGCGGGTCGCGGTCAGGAGCCAGCCGAAGATCGACGCCGCCGCGACGATGAACAGCACGACCGCCGTGGTCTCGATGGTGTCCATCGACACCTTGATCAGCATGCGGAAGGAAAGGGTGCGGTACCAGACGAGGCCCAGGAACAGCGCCCAGATCGATGCGGCCACCGCGCCCTCGGTCGGCGTGAACAGGCCGGTCACCATGCCGCCGATAAGCAAGACCGGGGTGATGATCGGCAGCACCGCCTCGAACTTCCACTTCCAGTCCGCGGCGAACAGCACGATCATCGAGACAGCGACGGCGACGGCTGGGTTGAGCCCGGCCTTGACGAGACCCCAGATGGAGAACGGCCACGCGATCACGACCAGGAGCTCGACGCCGGCCTTGGCCACCCGCGGCCACTGGAACGTGATGTCCGCGCCCCAGTTGTTCTTGTGTGCGAAGTACGCGACGGTGAGCATCATCACCCCCGTCATCACCAGCCCGGGAAGGATGCCGGCGAGGAAGAGCTGGCCGATCGACACGTTGGCGACCATGCCGTAGATCACGAACGGCAGCGACGGCGGGATGATCGGCCCGAGTGTCGCGGACGCGGCGGTGACGCCGACCGCGAACTCCTTGCTGTAGCCGTGGTCGCGCATCGCCTTGATCTCGATGGTGCCGAGGCCCGCGGCATCCGCGATCGCCGTACCGGACATGCCCGCGAAGATCACCGAGCCCACGATGTTGACGTGGCCGAGTCCGCCCTTGAGCCAGCCGACCAGCGCGAGCGCGAAGTTGTAGATGCGATTGGTGATGCCGGCGTTGTTCATCAGGTTGCCGGCGAGGATGAAGAACGGCACCGCGAGCAGCGGGAAGCTATCCACGCCGCTGATCATCCGGTGCACCACGACCATCGACGGGGTGCTGCCGGTGATCCAGATGTAGACCAGCGCCGAGCCGGCCATCGCGATGGCGACCGGGATGCCGGTCACCATCAACGCAAGGAACGCGGTGAGGAGCGCGCCCATCAGCAGGTCGATGCAAAAGGCGTCCGGTGCATCATGCTGCCAGGCGCCAGTCCCGAAGGGCCGCGATTCCGCGAACGTCGAGGCTCACTGAATCGTCTCTTCGATGACCATCTCGGGCCGTTCGAGCACCGAGTACCCGCGCTTCCAGTTCTCGATCGCGACCTGCACCGCGCGCACGGCGGCGGCGGCAAAGCCGACGGCGCAGACCGCGTAGACGATGTTCATCGGCAGGTCGATGATGGTCATCATGAGGCTCGTCATCCGGGTCATCATCTGGAGCGTGAGCACGACGGCGACAGCGAAGAAGCCGATGCGCAGGAGGTCGATGAGCGTCGACAGCGTGCGGCCGGCTTTCGCCGGCATCAGCCGGTACAGGAAGTCGACGTGGATGTGCCGCGTTCGCCGGGTCGCCGACGCGATGCCCATGAACACCGTGCCGATGAGGAGGTAGCGCGCGATCTCCTCCGTCCACGAGGCCGAGTCGTTGAGCGCGTAACGGGTGAAGAACTGGTAGAACACGCACAGCCCGAGCAGCCAGAAGAAGCCGAGCGCCGCCCAGTCCTCCCACACGTAGTGCGCGAGCTCGATCGGCGCGTCGGTGGCGTGGAAGTGGCCCTCGTCGTCGAGCACGTGCTCGGGGGCGGGCGCAGCGGCCTTGGCTTCGGTCATGGAGAATCTCCGGCGCCCCTCACCCGCCCTGTCGGGCACCCTCTCCCCGCTCGCGGGGAGAGGGTTGCGGTGAGGGGAACGTCGCTATTTGATCGCGACGATCTTGTCGTAGTCCGCCTTGGAGAATCCCATCGATTCCGGCGTG
>JADLEZ010000639.1 GCA_020845855.1 Burkholderiales bacterium | reverse complement strand
GCGGTTCTTGAAGCGCGACGTCGAGGGCGAGCTTCTGCGCCGGCTGTTCGCGCCGGCCAACTGGCCGTCGCTGTGGTCGCAGGGGTGGGGCCGCTCCGAGCTCGCGGCGGACCTGTACGACGAGATCCTGTTCGAAGGCGCCGCCTTCGCCGACCTGCAACGCCGCAAGGGGCCGCTGATCGTGGTCACCGCCACCGATCTGTCGACCGGCGCGCGCGTGTACTTCCTGCAGTCGATGTTCGACGCGATGTGCGCCGACCTCGGCCCGGTCCGGCTCTCCCGCGCCGCGGCCGCGTCGTCGGCGGTGCCGGTCGTCCTGTCGCCGGTCACCCTCGACAACTACGGCGGGACCTGCGGCTATGCGGAGCCGCCGCTGCTGCGGCCGATGACCGAAGCGAAGGAGCGCGCCCGCCCCGCGGCGCGCGCGATCGAGCGCTGGAAGGAGCTCGTGGCGTACGGCGACAGCGCGCGGCGCCCGTACATTCATTTAGTCGACGGCGGTGTGTCCGACAACGTGGCGATGCGCGGCGTGCTGCAGGCGATGGACGAGCTCGAGGCGCTGCACATGCTCGGCCGCAAGACTCCGCTCGACAGCGCCAGGCGCATCGTGGTGTTTGTGGTCAATTCGCTGTCCTCGCCGTCCACCCACTGGGACGAATCGGTGGATGCGCCGAACAGCTTCCAGATCCTGCTCCAGGCGGCCAGCGTTCCCATCGACCACTATTCGTTCGAGGCGATCGAGCTCCTGCGCGACTTGGCCTCCCGCTGGCACGATCTGCGCGCCATTCGCGACTCGGTCACCGTGACCGCCAAGGCCAATCCGGCGCTGGCCATGATGACGAGGGTCCCCGACGCCGAGATCTATGTGATCAACGTCTCGTTCCCCGCGCTCGCGGACAAGGCCGAGGTCGCGTATCTCAACAGCCTGCCCACTTCGTTCGTGCTGCCGCCGGAGGCGGTGGATCGCCTGCGCGCGGCCGCCAGGACGATCGTCATGCAGTCGCCCGAGCTCGGGCGCTTTCTGCGCGACCGCGGCGAGCGGATCGTGGCCACACCTTCGGCTGCCACCGGGACTTCCAGGTGAGGGGTGGGTTCAAACATCAACGATTGCCAGCAAAGGCGACAGCGGATCCCCCGCGCTGCTCGGGATGACACGGTTGTTACGCCTTCCGCTCCAGGTCTGAGGCGCAGCAGCATCCGCCCGCCTGCTGAACAGGCGGGCATTTCACGCTTCCGTAGGAGCAGAAGACGCAGCAGTCGCCCGGCTTGGGCCGCAACAGCCGGTGGCATGCGCCGCATTCGTGAAAGTACACGCAGGCATCGGTGGGCATGAGCTCCTCGCTCGCCGCGCCGCAGTGCGGGCAGGCCAGGACGGAGCGCAGTACCGGTGCCGGTGGCGAGGCCATGGTGCTGGATGGCGATTGAACCGCGAGTCAGGCGCGGTAGCGGCTGATTCCGGGGACCCTGTCGAAAGCGGTGTCGAAGGTCATGATCCGCTCGACGGAGTGCCGCGCCATCACCGCGGCATGCAGCGCATCGCGAGCCGAAAGACTCCCGATCCCGAGCACGAGCTCGCGGGCCCGCTCGACGTCCGCCGCCTCGATCGGCAGTACCTCGTCGACGACGCCCCGCAGCGTGTCGAACGCGGGCTGAATGGCGTCGCGCCGATCGATGGCGACGTACCGATGCAGAATCTCCTGCAACACCTCGGCACTGCTGACCAACCGCTCGCCGGCGCCGATGGCGGACTCGAGCAGGTGCCGCGCATCCACCTTGTGGGTGTGCGGCGCGCCGACGAGGTACATCGGGATATTGGAGTCGATGAAGATCAACCCGGCGCGCCTCCCCGATAGCCGCGCTCGATCTCCTCGAGCATGCATTCGATATCGCCGGACGGGAACTCGTGGCGGACCGCCGCCCGGACGACGTCGAGCTTCTTGCGCGCCGCCACCCGCGGCTCGGCGCGGCGGGCCGCCCGCAGTGCCTGCCGAACCCACTCGGCGGTCGTCATTTGCTGGCGCCGCGCAGACTGCCGGATCTCGGCAAGCTCGCGATCGTCGAGCAGGACCTGGAGGCGCTTACTCATGGCATGAGTCTAATCGACTACCAATCGGTAGGCAAGCCGGATTCGGCGAAGGCCGGCGGCGTGCTGTACACTCGCGTCGTCGCGTGGCGCCGATCGCGCCGCCCGACGTCCCGCTGCCTTGGAGGAGTGCCATGAGACTCTTGCTTTCGTCCGCACCGCGCTGCGTCCTCGCCGCCTTCGCCCTCGCCGCCTTCGCCGCCTCGGCGGCGGCGGGACCGCTCGACGATCTCGCCGCCGCGGCCGAGAAGAAGGGCCAGGTGACCTGGTACGAAAGCTCGCCGCCGGACCAGGCGGACAAGGTGATCGCCGCGTTCAACAAGCGCTTCCCCAACGTGAAGGTCAAGCAGGTGCGCCTGGTGGGAGGCAACGAGCTCGCGGTGCGCACGGTCCAGGAGATGCAGGCGCGCGGCTACAGCGCCGACGCGCTCACCGGCGGCGCCGATCACATCTGGCAGCTCCAGGGCCGCGGGTATCTCGAGCCAGTCGACTGGGCCGGCCTCGGTGTCGCGAAGGGCATGTCGCCCGCGCCGTTCACGCTCGCAACGGCGGCATCGGTGTACGTCATCCTGTGGAACGACAAGAAGGTGCAGGAGTCCGAGACGCCGAAGACGTGGGCGGAGGTGTCGGATCCCAAGTGGACCGGCCGCATGGGCTCGTGGGTGCGCGCGTCGGCGTACGCGCAGCTTGCGTCCAAGTTCGGGCCCGAAAAGGCGCAGGCGATGCTCGAGCAGTACGTCAAGCTGAAGCCGATGCTGTTCAAGTCGACGTTCCCGCTGGCGCAGGCGGTGGGCGCCGGGGAGGTGGACATCGGGGTCGGCTTCTATCACACGACGCTGCCGCCGATCGCGGCCGGCGCGCCCATCAAGTACAAGGTGCTCGACGTCGTTCCGATGCACACGATCTACTCGAGCGTGACCAAGAACGCGCGCAATCCGGAGGGCGCCAAGCTCTTCCTCGCGTGGCTCGCGACCGACGAAGGCGCGCTCGCCTACGAGGCGGCGACCTCGCGCGGCAACCCGTTCGTCGCGTCGACCAAGACCGCGCAGCTCATCAAGGGCCGCGACATCGCCGAGTATCCGCCGGCGCAGTCGGACACCCTGAGCAAGGTCAACGAGGGTTACAACAAGATCCTCGAGGCGGTCGGCGCCGCGCGCTGATTCGCGAGACGTCGATGACCGCCCGGCCGGCTATCATCGGGGGCCGGTCCACGCGGCTCGCGCGCAGTCTCCCCTCGCTGGGGGTGCTCGCGCTCCTCGGGTACCTGGTGGTGGTCCCGCTGGTGCTGCTGCTCGTCGCAAGCCTCAAGCCCACCGGATTGCCGCTCGATCCGGGCTGGACGCTGCAAAGCTTCCGGGACGTCTACAGCGACCGCGCGTTCTACGCGCTCGCGCTCACCACCTTCCAGTTCGCGCTCGGCTGCATGGCCGGCGCGCTGGCGGTGGGCGGCGTGCTCGCCTGGCTCGTGGAGCGCACCGACCTGCCGTGGAAGCCCGCGATGCGGGCGGCCATCGTGGTGCCGATGGTGCTGCCGCCGTTCCTGCTGGCGATGGGCTGGGCGCTGCTCGCGAGCCCGCGCACCGGCTTTTTCACGCTGCTGCTCAAAGACGCGCTGGCGCTCGCCGCGCCGCCGCTCAACATCTATTCGCTGGGCGGCATGATCTTCGTCGAGACGCTGGCGCTCGTGCCCTCGACGTTTCTCATCCTGTCGCCCGCGTTCCGCAACATGGACCCGAGTCTCGAGGAAGCCGCGATGATGTCCGGCGCGGGGCTCGGGGCGATGCTGCGCCGGGTCTTCATCCCCGTGCTCACGCCGGCGCTGCTGGCGGCCGCGGCGTACCTCCTGATGGTCGGCTTCCTCGTATTCGACGTGCCGGGCACGCTGGGGATGCCGGTGGGCATCTTCGTGCTGTCGTCGCGCATCGTGTATCTCGCCTCCGATCAGTCCGGCGGCATCTCCGCCTATCAGCTCATCTCCGCCATGGCGATGACCTTCCTCGCCCTGCTGCTGCTGCTGGCCTGGGTCTACCGGCGCGCCACACGGCGCGCGAGCCGCTACGTCACGGTGACCGGCAAGGGCTTCCGGCCGCGCGAGCTGCGCCTCGGCCGGCTGCGCGCCGCGGCGTTCGCGTTCATCGGTACCTACTTCTTCCTCTCCGTCGCGGCGCCGCTCGCCATCCTGGGCTGGAACAGCCTGATGCCGTTCCAGGCCCCGGTGTCGCTCGAGATGCTGCACAAGGCCTCGCTTGCCAATCATGCCGACGCGCTGCGCAATCCGCGCATCATGCAGGCAACGTGGCGCTCGCTGTGGGTGAGCGCCCTGTCCGCCACGCTGGTCTGCGCGCTCGCCATGGCCTGCTCGTGGATCTTCCTGCGCACGAGACAGGTCGGCGGCCGCCTGATCGACACGCTGGCCTTTCTCCCGCTCGCGATTCCCGGGACGATGATCGGGATGGCGCTGATCTACGTTTACCTGACCCTCACGTTCATCCCGGTGTACGGCACGGCGTGGATCCTCGTCATCGCCTACACGACGGTGTACCTGTCGTACGCCTCGCGGACGACCAACGGCGTGCTGGTGCAACTGCATCCGGAGCTCGAAGAGGCGGCGCTGCTGTGCGGGGCGTCCACCGCCGCCACGCTGCGCCGGGTCGTGCTGCCGCTCATCTTCCCGGCGCTGCTCGGCGCGTGGATCTGGGTCGTCGCGCACGTCATGCGCGAGCTGTCCACCGCACTGCTGCTGCAGGGCGAAGACAACACGATGCTCGCCGTGCAGCTATGGAACGCCTGGTCCGGCGGGCAGCCCAACAAGGCGGCTGCGATCGGCTTGTGGCTGGTAGGGATGATGGCCGTCGCGACCATCGGCTGGCAGTGGATGGCGGCACGCAGCCAGCGCACCACGACCTGACATGGTCACCGTCGAGAACCTGCTGGTCGAGTATCCGTTGGAGGACGGCGGGCTCCATGCCGCGGTGCGCGGCGTGTCGCTCACGGTGGAGCGCGGCGAGTTCTTCACGCTGCTCGGTCCGAGCGGATGCGGCAAGACGTCGATGCTGCGCGGCATCGCGGGGCTCGAGCGGCCCACGCGGGGGTGCATCCGGATCGGTGAGGTCACGGTGTTCGACGGCGAGCGGCAGGTCGACGTGCCGGGGAACCGGCGCGACGTGTCGATGGTGTTTCAGTCGTACGCGATCTGGCCGCACCTCACCGTCGCGCAGAACGTCGCCTTTCCGCTGGAAGTCGGCCGTGTGGCCAAGGCCGAACGGGTGCGGCGCGTGAACGAGGTGCTCGAGCTCGTCGGCCTGTCCGCGATGGCAAGCCGCCCCGCGACCAAGCTTTCGGGCGGGCAGCAGCAGCGGGTGGCGATCGCGCGCGGCATCGTGCGCGGCTCGTCGCTGGTGCTGCTCGACGAGCCCCTGTCCAATCTCGACGCCAAGCTGCGCGAGCAGATGCGTGCGGAGCTACGCCAGCTCCTGAAGCGCGTCGGCGTCACCGCGCTGTACGTCACGCACGACCAGGAGGAGGCGCTCACGCTCTCCGACCGCATCGCGGTGATGGACGGGGGTGCCGTGATCGAGACCGGCACGCCGTCCGAGCTGTACCTCAATCCGGCGACGAAGTTCGCCGCCACGTTCCTGGGACAAACCGAGCTCTTCGCGGTCAAGTCGGCTGCCGGCGACGTGTTCGATACCGACGTGGGGCCGCTGCGCGTTCACGCGCAGCGGCGGCGGGCAAGCGCGCCCACGCACCTCATCATCCGGCCGGAGGCGATCCGCGTAAGCCGCGAGGCGGGCGACGCCGCCAACACGCTGCGCGGCGACGTGGTCGACGTCCGGTTCTCGGGCCGCTACGTGACGTATCGGGTGAAGCTCGCGCAAGGCCGCGAGCTCATGGTGCTCGCGCCGCCGTTCGATGTCCTGCCGGTCGGCACCGCGGTGGCGGTCGACCTGCCGCCGGAGCGCCTGGTTGCGGTGGCAGCAACCGCGGATTCCTGAATCCGCCATACTCGCGCCATGCCGTCGATCGAGATCAAGCCGTATCGCCTCGCGCTGGCCACACCGTACCGCTGGGCGAAAGGCACGCAGCACTATCGCAGCGGCCTCATCCTGCGCGCCGACCTCGACGGCGCGATCGGCTGGGGCGAGACCGCGCTGCCGCCGCACGTGGACTTTCCGGGCGCAGCACTCGCGCAGGCCGCAATGGCAATGATTGCCGGCCTCGACTCGGGCGCCGACGATTTCCTGGACGAGCTCGCGCTGCGCGAATGCCCCGCCCGGCTGCGCTGCGGCCTCGCGAGCGCGGTGCAAAGCGCGAAGGCACGCGCCGCCGGCAAGACGCTGGCCGCGTACCTCGCGGGGGAGGCGAACGTGGCGACGTTGGTGCCGGTCAACGATCTCATCGGCGACGCCGATCCCGACGCCTGCGTGCGGCGCGCCGCCGCCGCCGTTGAGCGCGGCCAGCGCACGGTGAAGGTCAAGTGCACGCCCGAGCGCACGCTCGACGTGACGCGCGTGGGCGCGATCCGCGCGGCGTTCCCCGACCTCGCGATCCGCATCGATCCCAACGAGTCGTGGGCGGTCGAGTGGGCGGCCGACCAGCTCAACGCCATGGCGAAGTTCGGCATCGAATACTGCGAGGAGCCCTTGCCGCGGGACACGCCGCTGCACGCCTACGCCAAGCTGCGCCGCGAGACGCCGGTGCCGATCGCGCTCGACGATTCGGCGCGCTCGCTGTATCACGTCGAGCGCATCGTCGAGCTGGGGGCGGCCGACGCGCTGGTGCTCAAGGCGCAGCGCGTGGGTGGCCCCGACCTCTGCCTCGCGGTCTCGCGCTACGCCGAAGCGCACGGACTGCGCTGCACCATCACGGCGAGCCTCGAGACGTCGGTCGGACTGTATCTCGGCCTGCATTGCGCGGCAGTCACGGCCGCACCCGTGGCCGCGGCGGGCATCGGCACCGCGCGCTACTTCGCCGAGAACGTCGACGCGCCGCCGCCGCTGGTCGCCGGCGCCATGCAAGTTCCCACGACACCCGGCCTGGGTTTCGATCCGGTCGGGTGGTGGGAGCGGAATTGATCCAAGACAACTGTTCGAGGAACGAAACATGCCCACGCAACCAATCGATCCCAAGTCCCTCGCGCCGACCTTCGCCACCCCGCCGCTCGCGCACTCGCGGCCGCCGCGCTGCCCGCCGTTTGTCGAGATCACCAATTCCGACCAGCTCCTGCCGTACCTGGAGCACGTCGCGCGCCGCCCCTACAACCACGGGCTGAACGCGTGCTGGGACTTGAAGGAAGGCGAGCGCGTGCTGCTGCAGGTCGACAACTGGCACAGCGAGCTGACCATCGAGGCGTGCCGGAAGATTCTCGAGAAGTACAAGGTCAAGTACGAAATCAAGCAGATCGACCGCGGCCCGGTGCCGCAATGGGTCGGCGCCGACGAGGTCGACTACTACCTCTTCCGCACCAAGGAGCTTGCCGAGTGGATGGACTGGTGGGAGGAGGAGGAGAAGAAGCGGCGCTACGACAAGATCCTGATGGGATACGGCGGCCCGGTGCTCGCCGAGCGGCTGATCCGGATCCAGCGCATGCCGTTCATCACGCCGGAGATCCTCGCCTCCCCGGCGCACGCGATGCCGATCGAGGTGCTCAACGCGATCGACCGCTGGACGTGGGACCGGATCCGGCACTCGAAGCGCGCGCGCATCGTCGACCCCGAGGGCACCGACATCGAGTTCACCAACCACGATGGCTACTGGGACGCGAAGCGCGAGTTCTACGACCCCACGCTAACTGCCGACACGTGGACGGGCAATGAGCACTTCGGCAAGCAGTACCTGCCGGGGCACGTGACCGGGCGACCGTGGATGTTCCATCCCTCGCTCGAGGACGGCCACGGCGTGATCGCGGGCACCACCAATCACATCGCGCCGATGGACTGGACCCAGCTCGTAGTCGAGCGCTCGCGCATCACCCAGATCAACGCCGGCGGCGCGTTCGGCGACAAGCTGCGCTCGGTGATGGAGCGCACCCGCGACATCCAGTATCCGGGCTTTCCCGGCAAGGGCATCATGTACTGGTGGGAAGCCTCGATCGGGACCAACCCCCACATCCACCGGCCGCGCAAGGACTTCCCGTCGGGCTTCGTCAACTGCCTGTACGAGCGGGTGCGCTCGGGCGTGATCCACATGGGCTTCGGCACCATCATCTCGTCGATGGCCGAGCGGCGCGCGGCGCGCGCGGG
>JADLEZ010000638.1 GCA_020845855.1 Burkholderiales bacterium | reverse complement strand
GTCGATGGGCAGATACCCACGCGGCGCGTTCTTGGCGACGATCGCCTGCTCGGCCCGCTTGACGCATTCGAGGACGGGGAGCTTGCCGTGGTCGTCGTTGTACACGCCCACGCCGAGGTTCACCTTCTTCGGATTCGGGTCGGCGACGAAGGCTTCGGTGACGCCGAGGATCGGATCGCGCGGGGCGAGTTCGACGGCGGTGAGGAGGGCGGCGGCGGGAGTCGGGGCGTTCATGGCGGTGGCAGTGACGGTCACGAGGCGGAGGTAGCCGGTCATTTTACGCGAAGCGTGCCGCGCGCCCGATGGCGGGTGGTCGCCGCGACGGACACGCACCTTGTATTTCCTTCACGTGCGCCCCACCATCATGCCGGTGATCAGGAGCCCGGGCACGATGAGGAGCGTCACGAGGGCGGACGGCGCAAGCGGCATGGGCGTCTCCGCCGCGGTCGAGGGTGGTCCGCCGCGGACAGCGTTGGTACGGCGCGTGACGACCGGGATCGATCATGGCAGGTGACGCCGCGCGGTCCGACGCGGAACGCGCGCGCGACAGCGGCGCCCGCAAGCTGCCGGCTCTGGCCGCGCTGCGCACGCTCGGGCGCGTGTGGCGCTTCGTGCGGCCGTATCGTCGCGAGGTCGCCTTCGCGGCGATCGCGCTCGTGGTGGCCGCGGGGGCCGTGCTCACCATCGGCCAGGGCCTCAAGTTCGTGATCGACCAGGGCCTCGCCGCGGGCAGCCCGGGCGAGCTCAATCGCACGCTCGCCTTCATGCTGGGCGTGATCGTCGTGATGGCGAGCGCGACGTACGCGCGCTTCTACTATGTGTCGTGGCTCGGCGAGCGGGTCATCGCCGACCTGCGCCGCGCGGTCTTCGATCACTTGCTGTCGCTGCCGCCGGGCTACTTCGAGGTCACGCGCACCGGCGAGGTCATCTCGCGGCTCACCAACGACACCACGATGCTCGAGACGGTCATCGGTTCGAGCGTGTCGATGGCGATCCGCAACCTCTTGCTCATGGTCGGCGGCATCGTGCTGCTCGCGCTGACGAGTCCCAAGCTCACGGTGCTCGTCCTGGTCGGTGTGCCCGTCGTGCTGGTGCCGATCCTCTTCTTCGGCCGGCGGGTGCGGCGGCTGTCGCGCACGAGCCAGGATCGCATCGGCGACGTCGGCGCGTACGTCGACGAGGCGCTGCACGAGATCCGCACGGTGCAGGCGTACGGGCACGAGGGCGAGGACCGCCGGCAGTTCGGGGGGCGGGTGGAGAGCGCGTTCGCCGCCGCGCTGGCGCGCATCCGCCAGCGTGCGTTTCTCGTCGCGGTGGTCATCTTCCTCGTCTTCGGCGCGATCGGCGTGATTCTGTGGATCGGCGGCCACGACGTGGTGGCCGGGCGGATCAGCGGCGGTGAGCTCTCGGCGTTCGTCTTCTACGCGGTGCTGGTCGCCGGCGCCGCCGGGGCGATCAGCGAGGTGGTGGGCGACATCCAGCGTGCCGCCGGCGCCACCGAGCGGCTCTTCGAGTTGCTCGCCATCGCCCCCGAGATTCGCGCACCCACCCATCCCGTCGCGCTGCCGGAGCCGGCAGCCGGCTCCGTTGCCTTCGACGAGGTGACTTTCGCGTATCCGTCGCGTCCGGACACGCCCGCGCTTGCCGGCTTCTCGCTCGCGGTCGCGCCGGGCGAGAAGGTGGCGCTCGTAGGTCCCTCGGGCGCGGGCAAGACGACGGTGTTCCAGCTCCTCCTGCGCTTCTACGATCCGCAGCAGGGGCGGATCACGATCGATGGCGTCGACCTGCGCGACGCGGATCCGTCCGCCGTGCGCGCCCGCCTCGCGCTGGTACCGCAGGAGCCGGTGATCTTCGCGGCGAGCGTGGCCGACAACGTGCGCTACGGCCGCCCCGAGGCCAGCGATGCCGCGGTACACGCCGCGTGCGAGGCGGCGTTCGCCACCGAATTCATCGAGCGCCTGCCCGAGGGCTACGCGAGCTTCCTGGGCGAGCGCGGCGTGCGCCTGTCCGGTGGCCAGCGGCAGCGGCTCGCCATCGCCCGGGCGATCCTGGCCGATCGACCGGTGCTGCTCCTCGACGAGGCGACGAGCGCGCTCGACGCGCATAGCGAACGCATGGTGCAGATGGCGCTCGAGCGCCTCATGGCCGGGCGCACGGTGCTCATCATCGCGCACCGCCTGGCGACGATTCGCCACGTCGACCGCATCGCCGTGCTCGAGCACGGGCGCCTCGTCGCCACCGGCACGCACGACGAACTCACGCGCACGAATCCGCTCTACGCGCGGCTTTCCGCATTGCAGTTCGGGACGCTCGATGCGCCCGCCGCCGCGGCCGAGGCGACGCCGGCGGCGAGCCGTCCCGCGGCGGTAAAATAACCGGTTGTTCGCCGGCGACGTTCGCCATGGCCACCACCTTTCCCGATAGCCCTTACGAATTGCACGAGCCCTTCGCGCCGGCCGGCGACCAGCCGGAGGCGATCGCACGGCTCGTCGAGGGGCTCGCGGACGGTCTCGCCTTCCAGACGCTCCTCGGCGTCACCGGCTCGGGCAAGACCTTCACCATGGCCAACGTGATCGCGCGCACCGGCCGCCCGGCGCTGGTCATGGCGCCGAACAAGACGCTCGCCGCGCAGCTCTACTCCGAGTTTCGCGAGTTCTTCCCGAACAACGCGGTGGAGTACTTCGTCTCGTACTACGACTATTACCAGCCGGAGGCGTACGTTCCGGCGCGCGACC
>JADLEZ010000637.1 GCA_020845855.1 Burkholderiales bacterium | reverse complement strand
GCTCGGGTCTCGATGCCGTCGCCATCGCGGCACGGGCGATCAAATCGAGCGAGGCCGATCTCGTGATTGCCGGTGGTGTGGAGAGCATGACCCGCGCGCCGTTCGTCATGGGCAAGGCGAATGCCGCCTTCGCCCGCGACGCGACCATCTACGACACGACGATCGGATGGCGCTTCATCAATCCCCTGCTGAAGGAGCGCTACGGCATCGACTCGATGCCCGAGACTGCGGAGAACGTCGCTACAGAGTTCGGGGTGAACCGGGCCGACCAGGACGCATTCGCGCTGCGTAGCCAGCAGCGCGCGGCGGCGGCCATCGCTGCTGGCCGCTTGGCGAAGGAGATGGTGCCGGTCAGTGCACCTGCCAAAGCGGGGGCATCGGTCGTCGTCAGCCAGGACGAGCATCCGCGCGCGACGACGCTGGAGGCGCTCGGCAAGCTCAAAGGCATCGTCAAGCCCGATGGGTCCGTCACCGCGGGCAATGCTTCGGGGATCAACGACGGCGCGTGCGCGCTGCTGCTCGCGTCGGCGAGCGGCGCAAGGACGCACGGACTCGTGCCTCGCGCGCGCATCGTCGGGAGCGCCGTCGCCGGTGTGCCGCCACGCATCATGGGCTTCGGCCCCGCGCCGGCGACGAAGAAACTGCTCGCCCGCCTGCAACTGAAGGTGGCGGACATGGACGTCATCGAACTGAACGAGGCCTTTGCCGCGCAGGCGCTTGCCGTCACTCGCGATTGGGGCCTTCCTGACGATGCGCCGCAGGTGAATCCCAACGGCGGTGCCATCGCGCTCGGCCACCCGCTCGGCGCCAGTGGCGCGCGCCTGGTCACGACGGCCTTGTGCGAACTCGAGCGCATTGGCGGCCGCTACGCGCTGGCTACCATGTGCATAGGGGTCGGGCAGGGCATCGCGCTCGTCATCGAACGGGTTCCAAGCCCGTGAGATCGGGAACTGGCGCGAGGTGGTGGCGTTGGGGGGTAGTCCGGTTTCTGATCGCAAAAGCTGAACGGTCCCCGAAGCACCCATGACGACCCACAGATTCCGCTGACGAGCCCGCAAAGAGGGCGGTTGCCAACGACCCGTTGGCCTGCAAATGGCCCGTCGCAGGGGTATATTTGATGCTATCAGCGCCCCCCAAGGCGATTCAAATCATGGAAAGGCTTCTCCCTGACCAAGTTGAGCAAGTGCGGAACGCATTACGCGCCCGCGGAATTCTCTACGCTCGACTCTTCGGCTCGGCACCGCGAGGCGCTATGTCGTTCGACAGTGACGTGGACTTGGCCGTGTCGGCCGCTGCGCCTTTGACAAGTCAGCAGAAACGGGCGCTCATCGAGGACGTCTCGAGCATCGTCTTGCGCCCGGTTGATGTTGTGGATTTCCGCACCGCTCATGGTGCCGTCTTCGACGAAGCACTCGATGGGCATGAGCTGTTCTGTGACAGCGAAGAAGCCAAAGCAGAGGCTCAGTACCGCCGCGTAACGGTGATTCAAGACGATCTTGAGTTCGCGAGGCAGGCGTTCGATTCCGCCAAGCATCGGATGTTTGTGCCATGAACTTCAGCCGCGATGTTCTCATCGCCAAGCTGGGCCAATTGCAGGACGTGATTGAAAGAGTCCAGTCAAAGCGCCCGGCGACGCTGGCGACGATGTCGGATGCGCCGTCGTTGCCCGCGTAGTTACCCAAACAGCCGCACGCCACCCCCGGTCTTCGAGGCGATAGCGGACCCCTCCGGCCGTCCCCTTCCCGGTTCGATTTGGCACGCGCGAATAGGCGCGGTCCCGGCGTGCCGTGGCTTGCCCCCCAACGAGAATAATGAGATCATTGGGCCCAACGCTATCACGGAGTCGGACATGGCTGGAAGCTTGCATGTACGCAATCTGGATGACCTGTTGGTCGCCCGACTGAAGCGCCGAGCCGCGCGGCATGGGCGCTCCACCGAAGCTGAGCACCGGGAAATTCTTCGCCAAGCGCTCACCGCGGACATCGATCCCGATTTTGAGAAGCTGGCCGCCGATTTGCGCAATCTCACGAAGGGCAGAAAACAGACGCCGTCCGAGCTCTTGTTGCGTGAAGGGCGCGACCAGCGGTGAGCGCGCTGTGCATTGATGCCAGCATTGCGATCAAATGGGTGGTCGAAGAGACTGGCACGCAGGAGGCGCTTGCCCTGCGGAAAACGGCGAAGCTGCTTGCGCCGGATTTGCTCATTTCGGAGTGCGCCAACATTCTGTGGAAGAAGGTGCAGCGCAAGGAGCTCCACAAGAACGAAGCGTTGCTCGCTGCGCGCCTTCTGCAAGGTGCCGAAATTGAGCTAGTGCCGACCCGGTCGCTGCTGGAGGCGACAACTCAACTCGCGATCGAGCTGGCCCATCCCGCGTACGACTGCGTTTACCTCGCGCTGGCCATGGAGCGCGGCAGCTGCTTCGTCACCGCAGATGATCGTCTATTGCGCAAGATCGCCGGATCACGGCGCAAGCAGCTTCGCGACACTGTTACACCATTGGTTCCCGTCCCCAGATAGGACACGGTCCCCACACTACGTTCCACTTACCCTCCTTCCTTGCCGTGTATAAATGACGGGTCCGACCAACGGGGCGCAACCGTCGTCGGCGCGCTGGCGAGATGCTCGCTCCGCGCTGATCATCTCCACGTGCAGCGGGAGTCGGGTTGGGCGCGGATTGAATCTCCTTCGTTTCAGCTCGGCTACGGCGCCTCGAAATTCCTCGCCACAATGGTCCGCGTCAACAGTCGCCGCGGGACGCACCCCGTGACTTTGATCGACTCCTGAAAGGCGGGGACCTCGTTGTCGGACAGTTCGACGTGTGCGGGTGACGCAACCTCCTGCGCGGAGAACGCGGTCGCGGAGTTCGGCGTGAATCGTGCCGACCAGGACGCATTCGCCCTGCGTAGCCAGCAGCGGGCGGCCGCTGGCATCGCGGCGGGACGCTTCGCGAGGGAGATCCTGCCGGTCACCACGCCCGCCGAGGCGGGGGCATCCGTGGTCGTTAGCCAGGATGAGCATCCGCGTGCGACGAGGCTGGAGGCGCTCGGCAAGCTGAGAGGAATCGTCAAGGCCGACGGATCGGTCACGGCAGGCAACGCTTCGGGGGTCAACGATGGCGCGTGTGCATTGCTGATCGGCTCGGCGACCGGCGCAAGGATGCATCGACTCGTACTCCGGGCGCGCGTCGTCGCGAGCGCCGTCGCGGGCGTGCCGTCACGCGGGATCTCGGGCTTCCCGACGCCGCGCCGCAGGTGAATCCCAACGCTGGCGCCATCGCACTCGGCCACCCGCTCGGCGCCAGTGGCGCGCGCCTGGTCACGACGGCCTTGTGCGAACTCGAGCGCATCGGCGGCCGCTACGCGCTGATCACCTTGTGCATCGGGGTCGGCCAGGGCATTGCGCTCGTCATCGAGCGGATGTGATGGGTCGGTGTGCTGCCTATCGATGTCCAGCCGCGCGGTAACATATCCCGACGTGCAGATTTCGAGGATCTCGAGGTGAACCGATGAGCTCCACCCGTGACTTTCATGGCGTCTTCCCGTACCTCGTCTCTCCGATCGACGGCGAGGGCCGGGTCAAGGAGGCGGTGCTCGAGCGCTTGGTCGACGATCTCATTCGCGCCGGTGTCCACGGTCTCACGCCCCTCGGGTCGACCGGTGAATTCGCCTATTTGGACCGCGAGCAACGCAGGCGCATCGTCGAGGTCGTCGTGGCCACCGCGGCGGGGCGCGTGCCGGTGGTGGCCGGAGTCGCCGCGACGACTATCGCGGATGCGGTGGCCCAAGCGAGGATCTACGCCGGGCTCGGGGTCGACGGCATTTTGGCCATTCTCGAAGCGTACTTTCCAATCGCCGACGACGGCGTGGTCGCCTATTTCTCGGCGATTGCGGGGGCGAGCGAGTTGCCGGTCGTGCTGTACACCAATCCGCAGTTCCAGCGCAGCGATCTCACGCTGGCCGCCATCACGCGCTTGGCCGACGTCCCGAACATCAGCTACATCAAGGACGCCTCGTCGAATACGGGGCGGCTGCTGTCGATCATCAACGCGGTGGGTGAACGCATTCGCGTGTTCAGTGCGTCGGCGCATATCCCCGCCTGCGTGATGCTCATCGGTGGCGTCGGCTGGATGGCGGGCCCGGCCTGCCTGATCCCGCACGAGAGCGTGGCGCTCTACGATCTTTGCCGAGCGGGGAAATGGACCGAAGCGATGTCGCTGCAGCGCAAGCTGTGGCGTCTCAATCTCGCCTTCGCGAACTACAATCTCGCGGCGTGCATCAAGGGTGGCCTCGAGATCCAGGGCTATGACGTCGGTTCACCGCTACCGCCCCAGGCACCTCTCGGCGCCGCTGGCCGCGCCGACGTCGCGGCGATTCTTTCCGACTTCCGCAGAGTCGCGAACGCGAAAGACGCGTGATGCGTTGAAGTGCGGGTAAACG
>JADLEZ010000636.1 GCA_020845855.1 Burkholderiales bacterium | reverse complement strand
CGAGGCGGATGTTCACCGCCGCCGGATCGGGCGGTTGCGACCAGGTCGGCACGATGAACAAGCCCGGCGCGACCTCGATCGGGCCGAATTGCGCCTGCGTCTTGCGCACCCAGTCCTCGTCGGCGACGGTGTAAGTCTCGAAGGCGGGGACGGAAAGCCTAAGTGTGCGCGCGATACCGCCGAGCAAACCGCGCGCATCGGTATCGGGCGCGAACAGCGCAACCACGCGCGCGATATCCCACTGCGGCTGCGCCGGCATGCCAGGCTCCCCATACAACGGCGATTCGCGGTCCGTTCCTTCGAACGGATCGCAGACCTCGACCGATGGCGCTCCGGCGCCAAGCAGCGCGTCCGACCAGGCTTCCGCTTCGGCGGCCAGCGCATCGAAGCGGACGGCGAGGTAGGCCATGAGTAGGGTCGGATTCGACGTAGCGCTGCGGTCACAAACCGGGTCAGAGCCGATTTTCTGCTTCGTCCCCGGACGCCGATTGGTCTTGCTGCTGCGCCCGCAAAACGAAAATCGGATCTGACCCTCGACGAAAATCGGATCTGGCCCTCGACGAAAATCGGATCTGACCCTTTCGCTACTTGCGCTTCGCCATGCGCTGCTCGAGAAAGTGGATAGTGGTGCCGCCCTGCAGGAACTTGTCGTCGAGCAAGAGCTCCTGGTGCAGCGGGATGTTGGTCTTGATGCCCTCGACGATCATCTCCGACAACGCGATGCGCATCCGCGCTATGGCCTGCTCGCGGGTGTCACCGTAGGCGATCACCTTGCCGATCATCGAGTCGTAGTACGGCGGCACGAAGTAGTTCTGGTACGCGTGCGAGTCCACACGGATGCCCGGCCCGCCGGGCGGATGCCACGAGGTGATGCGCCCCGGCGACGGCACGAAGCTCCACGGGTCCTCGGCGTTGATGCGGCACTCGATGGCGTGCCCGCGGCGCACGACGTCGCGCTGGCGGAACGCGAGCCGGCGCCCGGCCGCGATCAGGATCTGCTGCTGCACGATGTCGATGCCCGTGATCGCTTCCGTCACCGGATGCTCGACCTGGACGCGGGTGTTCATCTCGATGAAGAAGAACTCGCCGTTGTCGTAGAGGAACTCGAAGGTGCCGGCGCCGCGGTACCCGATCTTGCGGCAGGCGTCGACGCAGCGCTCGCCGATCCGCGTCAGAGCGCGCGGGTTGATGCCGGGCGCCGGCGCCTCCTCGATGATCTTCTGGTGCCGCCGCTGCATCGAACAGTCGCGCTCGGACAGGGTGACCACGTTCCTGTGCTCGTCGGCGAGCATCTGAATCTCGATGTGGCGCGGGTTGGTGAGGAACTTCTCCATGTACACGGTCGGGTTGCCGAACGCCGCCTGCGCTTCCGAGCGCGTAAGCGTGACGGCAGGCATCAGCGCCGCTTCGGTGTGCACGACGCGCATGCCGCGCCCGCCGCCGCCGCCCGCTGCCTTGATGATCACCGGATAGCCGATGCCGCGCGCGATGCGCACGACCTCTTTCGGCTCCTCGGGGAGCACGCCTTCGGAACCGGGCACGCAGGGGATGCCCGCCTTCAGCATCACCGCCTTGGCGCTCACCTTGTCGCCCATCAGCCGGATCGTTTCCGCGCGCGGCCCGATGAACACGAACCCCGAGCGCTCGACCTTGTCGGCAAAGTCGGCGTTCTCGGACAAAAAGCCGTAGCCGGGATGGATCGCCTGCGCGTCGGTCACTTCCGCCGCGGCGATGATCGCGGGCACGTGGAGGTAGCTCTGCGCGGACGGCGGCGGGCCGATGCACACCGACTCGTCGGCGAGGCGCACGTACTTCGCGTCGCGGTCCGCTTCCGAGTGCACGACGACCGTCTTGATCCCCATCTCGCGGCAGGCGCGCTGCACGCGCAGGGCGATCTCGCCGCGGTTGGCGATCAGGATCTTGTCGAAGAGCTTGTTCTCGCCCTTGGCGGCTGCCATTGGGACGGGTTCAGCCGATCACGAACAAAGGTTGGCCGAACTCCACGGGCTGGCCGTTCTCCGTGAGGATCGCCTTGACCGTGCCGGCCTGGTCGGCCTCGATCTCGTTCATGAGCTTCATCGCCTCGACGATGCACAAGGTGGCGCCTTCCTCGATCTGGTCGCCGATCTCGACGAAGGGCTTGGCGCCCGGCGTGGCGGAGCGGTAGAAGGTCCCGACCATCGGGCTCTTGACGAGGTGGCCCTCGCTGGCGGCGGGCTCGGGCGGTGCGGCGGCCGGGGAGGGTGCAATCGCGGCGCCGGCCGGCGCGACGACGGGTGTTGCGCCGGCAACGAGGTGCATGGCGGGCGCGGTTACGACCGCAGCCCCCGCGCCGCCCGCCGACCGGGTGATGCGGACGCGCTCCTCGCCCTCCTGGATCTCGAGTTCCGCTATGCCGGACGTCTCGACGAGCTCAATCAGCGTTTTGAGCTTGCGCAGGTCCATCGTCGTCACCCCCAGGGGAGCACGCATGCTTGCCGCGCGCCCCGCAAACTGCTGTTATGGCCGCCCGTACCGCAGGCGAAGCCGCAGTTTGCCGTCAATTGCGGCGAATTGTCCAGCGTTGCGCAAAATTGACTGGCAAACCCAAGTGCAGTTTGTTGAAGTTAGCGTGAGCCGACCCGAAGATTCCTCGCTGCGCTCGGAATGACACTATTGCAGTAATCTGTCTAGAGCAGCTGCTTGACTAGGGTGTGGAGCTTGTCGGGCTTGAGGATGCCGAGCTGGGTGTGCGCGATGGCGCCTTGGCGATCCACGACGACCGTGAACGGCAGTGCCATCATGCTGTTGCCCAGGGTCTTGGACAGCTCCATGGCTCCGAAGCCGCCAATCAGCGCCGGGTAGTTGAGTCCGATTTCCTTGACGTATTGGTCCACTTTATCGGCCTGATCGACGGCGATGCCGACAAATTGCAGACCTTTCGGACCAAATTCGGTCTGCGCTTTCATGAACTCGGGCATCTCCTCGCGGCACGGCGCACACCAGGTCGCCCAGAAGTTGACGACCAGCACCTTGCCGCGCCACTGGTCGAGGCGATGTTCCTTGCCCGACTGGTCGGGGAGCGCGAGCCCGGCTAGGGCCGCCGCCGCCTGTGGCGACGGCGCATCGGCCCTTATTCGTTGCATCCCCAGGTACGCGCCGACCGCCAAGGCCGCAACGGCGACCACGACACCGATCGTCCAGCGCAGGGCGGTCTTTTGCATCAAGGGCTACCGCGTCAGTGAGCGCCTACTGCGGCCACTTTCAATTGAACCAGTTCTTCTTGCGCGGATGGGCTTCGATCATGGCGCCTGGCCCCTTGCCGGGCTCCGGCAGCGTCAGTGTAACTTTCTGCCGGTTGACCGGATAGCACACGCCGACGTCCGCGCAGCCCTGCGAATCGGCGACGAGGACCAGGGACTTGCTCTCCCCCTGGGCGAGCGGAAGCCGGACGACCAGGTCGCCGCGATAGGTCTGGACCTTGCCGAAGAACTCGTCGACCTTCTCCTTGCCGGGGGGCAGTTCCACCGCGCCCAGTGCCAGGCCGGCGGGCTCGACGGCAAACGCGATCTTGTCGCGGTACAGGTAGTAGCCGTCCTCGACCGAAAAGCGCGCCTCCAGCGTCCTGTCGTCGAGCGCGCGGGCCGAGAAGCGAAACGCCTGCTCGGGCGGCAGGAGCTTCGGATCGGCGGCCAGCGCCGCTCCCGCGAGCACGAGCGCGGCCAGCGCGAACGCGCTACGGCGCGCAGGTCTCATCCACGATCCAGTCGAGGTAGCGGGGCAGGCCATGCGATATCCGGACAGCAACGACCTCGGGAAGTTCATAGGGATGGCTCGCGACGATCGCCGCCTCTACCCGGGGGTACAGTTCGCTTCGGGTCTTGATCGCCACCGGCACCTCCTGCGCTGTTTCGATTTGCCCCCGCCAGTGATACATTGATTCGACGGGCGCGCCGATGTTCACGCAAGCGGCCAGACGCCCGGTCACGAGCGAGCGCGCCAGGCCGCGCGCCGCCTCCTGGTCGGGCAGCGAAGTCAGCACGAGAATCGCCGCGTCCGCCAAGGAGACTCCATGCGTTTTGTCGTGCTCGCGATTGTACTGGCATTCCCGGTCGCGGACCTGTATGTGACGGCGCGCATCGCCCGCTGGACCGGCGTACCGCTGTGGATCTGGCTCGCGTGCTCGTTCCTCGCGGGACTCCTGCTCCTGCGTAACGAGCGACTCGAGTTTCGCACGCGCACCGTGGCCGCGCTGCACGGCGAGCAGTCGCTTCTGCGCGGCCTCCTCGACAGCGGGCGCAAGGTGGCCGCGGCGTTCCTGCTGATCGTCCCGGGCATTGTCTCGGACCTGATCGCGCTCGTGCTGCTCGCGTTGCCGCTCAACATCGGGCGGTCGTTCGAGCCGCAGCCGCAGGCGGTGGGACGCTACGGCCGCGACTACGACGCGGCCGACGGCGACTACCACTAACGTCTGCAAATTGCGTCACCCGCAGCCTTCGGCCCGCGGCGCAATTTGCAGCCGGTAGAGCTTCCGCATCCGGCTCGGGAGCGGCCCT
>JADLEZ010000635.1 GCA_020845855.1 Burkholderiales bacterium | reverse complement strand
TCGGGACGCTACCTGATCGCTACGGCTGGAAGGCGCCACGCCGAGAACGCCTTTGCTCCGCCATGGATCGTGGACGCCGAGCGCCTCGCCTCGGCGCAGCGCCAGCGCTCGTAGCCGCCAACACAGGAGGTCGATGGGCGCGACCACCAAGCTCGCCTCGGTTGCGATCATCGCGCTCTGCCAGGTCGCGGCCCTCGCGCTGTGGTTCTCCGCCTCCGCGGTGGTGCCCGCGCTGGTGCGCGAGTACGGCCTGTCCGGCTTCGCCCAGGCCGCACTGACGGGCGGCGTGCAGGCGGGCTTCGTCATCGGCTGCCTTGCCAGCGCGCTGCTGGGCCTTCCCGACCGCATCGATCCGCGGCGGCTTTTCGCGTGCTGCGCGCTCGGCGGCGCCGCCGCCAACGCGCTGCTGCTGGTCGTCGACCCCGCGTCGCCGAGCGCGCTCGTGCTGCGGGTTGCCACCGGTGTGACGATGGCCGGCTGCTATCCCGTGGGCATGAAGCTCGCGGCGACCTGGGCGAAAGGCGACATGGGCCTCATGGTCGGCATCCTCGTCGGCGCGCTCACGCTGGGCTCCGCGCTGCCGCATCTTTTCAACGCCTTCGGCGGCGTTTCGTGGCGGGTGCCGGTCGCGGTGTCATCGCTGACCGCGCTCGTCGCCGCCGCGCTGATCGGCTTCGCGGGACTGGGGCCCAACCGCGCGCCGTCGCCGCCGTTCGACCCGCGCGCGGTGCTGTCCGCCTGGCGCGACGTGCCGCTGCGCCTCGCCAACCTAGGCTACCTCGGCCACATGTGGGAGCTGTACGCGATGTGGGCGTGGATCGGCGTGTTCCTGTCGGCAAGCTTCGCGCTCGCCATGCCCGCGGAGTCCGCGTCGTTCGCCGCCAAGCTTACCGCGTTCGCCACCATCGCCGCCGGCGGCATCGGCTCGATTGCCGCGGGACTGCTCGCCGACCGGCTCGGCCGCACGACGATCACCATCGCGGCGATGGCGATCTCGGGCACCTGCGCCGCGATCATCGGCTTCCTGTTCGGCGGTCATCCCGCAGCGTTGATCGCGGTGTGCATCGTCTGGGGCGTGAGCATCGTCGCCGACTCGGCGCAGTTCTCGGCGTCGATCGCCGAGCTCGCGGATCGCGCGCGCGTGGGCACCATGCTCACCGTGCAGACCGCGCTCGGTTTCACGCTGACGTTGGTCACGATCCAGGCACTCCCGTACGTCGTGCAGGCGCTGGGCTGGCGCTACGCGTTCCTGCCGCTGGCGATCGGCCCCGCGCTCGGCGTCTGGGCGATGGCGCGCCTGCGCGCCCATCCCGCGTCGGTGCGGCTTGCCGGGGGCCGCCGCTAGGGAGAATTCCGGTAGCACCCGGCCGCGCGCAGGCGTAGCATGGTCCGCCTGCCGGCGCTGTCGGCGGCGCTCGGCCTCCACAACCCTAGGAGCGAAGCCATGGCCTATCACCTGGAAGGGCGCCTGCTCGAAGTCTGCAACTGCCGCGTGCTGTGCCCGTGCTGGATCGGCGAGGACCCCGACTACGGAACCTGCGACACCATCGTCGCCTGGCACATCGACAAGGGCACGGTGAACGGGGTCGACGTGTCGGACCGCACCATCGCGATGATCGCGCACGTGCCGGGCAACATCCTGCAGGGCAACTGGAAGGCGGCGGTGTTCCTCGACCAGCGCGTCTCGCCGGCGCAGGAGGAAGCGCTCCTCGGCGTGTACACCGGCAAGCTCGGCGGCCCGGTGGCGGAGCTCGCGAAGCTCGTCGGCGAGGTGGTTTCGGTCCAGAAGGTGCCCGTGACCTTCACCGTGCAAGGCGGCCACGGCACGATCCAGCTCGGCGACGCAGGTTACGCGGACTTGGAGCCGTACAAGAGCGCGAGCGGCGCCACGACGACACTCACCGATACCGTGTTCTCGACCGTGCCCGGCGCACCGGTGTTCGTCGGCAAGTCGCCCAAGTACCGCGCCAAGGTCGACAAGCTCGGCATCGACGTCGACTTGAAGGGCCACAACGCGCTGCAGAGCACGTTCGTCTTCCAGTCGTGATGACGACCCCCACGCTCGCTCCGCTCGCTGCCCCCGGAGGGGGCGCTCGTCAGTCGGTCGGGGCGGCCCTTCCCGACTGACGTGATGACGACCCCCACGCTCGCTCCGCTCGCTGCCCCCGGAGGGGGCGCTCGTCAGTCGGTCGGGGCGGCCCTTCCCGACTGACACGAGCATGCCGGCGCTCGCCAGGCCAGGGGCGACGGTGAGCCCGAAGGGCCGCCCCGAGGGCGAACAAGCCCCGAAGCGCGTTAGCGCGGAGGGTAGTCAATTGAGCCCTCTCGGCCCGGCGCATTCGTGGGCCCTGGGTGGGCTGCTGCTTGCACTCGCGGCGCTTGCCTGGGTGGCGCTGTTCTGGTGGAGCGCGAGCCCGTACGGTCGCTACCTGGCCCACGGCGGCTGGAACGACCTCGCGCTCGTGGCGCAGTTGTGCCGCGCGGTGCCGCAGGGTTCGATCGTGGTGCCCGCGGCGCTGCACGCGCTCGCGTGGGTGCTCATGATCGGCGCCATGATGCTGCCGACCACGTACCCGCTGCTGGCGCTGTTCCGGCGCATCGTCGCGGGCCGGCCCGACGCGCGGGCACTGGTGGCGCGGGTGCTCGCCGGCTTTTTCGCCGCGTGGTTCGCGTTCGGCCTGCTCGCTCACGCCGCCGACGGGCTCCTGCAATGGGCCGCGCTGCGCGTCCCGGGACTCATCACGCACGGCTGGCTGGTCGGGGCGGCCGTGCTTGCCGGCGCCGGTGCGTTCCAGTTCAGCGCGCTCAAGTACCGCTGCCTCGAGCAATGCCACACGCCGTTCTCCTTCATCATGGCGCGCTGGCACGGCCGGCAGCCGGGACGCGAGGCATGGCGCATCGGGATCGACCACGGCCTCTTCTGCCTCGGCTGCTGTTGGGCGCTGATGCTCCTCATGTTCGTGGTCGGCACCGGCAATCTCGGGTGGATGCTGGTGCTGGCGGCGGTGATGGCCGCCGAGAAGAACCTGCCGTGGGGCCGGCGCCTGCGGATGCCGCTCGGCGTCGGACTCCTGGGCTGGTCGGCCGCGATCGTCGCCGCCCACGCGTGAGCGCGAAGGGCCGTGCAGGCTGACGGAACTTCCGCCCCCTCCCGCCGGTCTGTTGCGCCGATGCCAAGGCTTGGCCGCGATTTGCTTGCATCGAGGCCACGCTGCCCCCACATCCGCCGCGCACGGGCGCACAATGCGCCCCATTTCCTTTCTCGAGGCGCCTGCCGCGCCATAAAGGCACCGCATGAAGTTCCGCTTTCCCATCGTCATCATCGACGAGGATTTCCGCTCCGAGAACACCTCGGGGCTCGGCATCCGGGCGCTCGCGAGCGCCATCGAGAAGGAGGGCATGGAGGTCCTGGGAGTCACGAGCTACGGCGACCTGTCGCAGTTCGCCCAGCAGCAGTCGCGGGCGTCCGCGTTCATCCTGTCGATCGACGACGAGGAGTTCACGCCCGGCCCCGAACTGGACCCGGTGGTCCTGAACCTGCGCAACTTCATCCAGGAAGTGCGCCGCAAGAACCTGGACGTGCCCATCTATGTGTACGGCGAGACAAAAACCTCGCGCCACATGCCCAACGACATCCTGCGTGAACTGCATGGCTTCATCCATATGTTCGAGGACACGCCGGAATTCGTGGCGCGCCACATCATCCGCGAGGCCAAGAGCTACCTGGAGGG
>JADLEZ010000634.1 GCA_020845855.1 Burkholderiales bacterium | reverse complement strand
GCGCGATGAACGAGCACGTCGAGGTCGCGGCTGGGACGGATCGTCGCGCTGCCGTACGCGATCTGGCCGAGCGCGGGGCCCTTGAACGCGAGCGCCGGAACCGCGGCGGCGTCCAGCGCGTCGAAGACGTCGAACAGGCATGCCACTTGCACACGTCCTTGCTCGCTGGCGCGCGCGAGATAGGAGGAGGCAGCGGCTCGGATGTCGGGCGGCGCCAGGCTCTCGGGATGGCTCGCGATGGAACGGCAGACGAGGCCGGCCACACCGTGGGCGAGCGCGGATTCGATGACGCTGGACCAGTCGGCCTCGGTCCAGCCCGCGACCGAAACCGGCGCGCGCGGGTCCCAATCCTGGCGCAGCAGGTGAAGCAAGAGAGCGTCGGCGCGGTCCGCGGCGCGCAGAAATGTCGTCACGACGAGGGCCTTTTACCTGGAATGGCGCGGAACAGTGCAAATTGGAACGAATAGTGACTTACTGGGTGTGCTCGACAACGCGCGGAGCGAGGTGCGCGGCGCCACGCGCGCCGCTTCGTGGCGCACGCCCGCTGGCCACATGAATATTCGACACGCGGTCGACGCTGCCGCCCCATTAACAGACGAGCGGAAATATGCCAATGTTATGATCTTCGACCGCACCGATCTCCGGGAGAAGAACATGCACCAATACCAGCGTATCACCGCCGCCGCGCTCGCGGCGACCGTAATCGCGATGTTGGGCTGCGCGAGCCCCTATCCCCCGGCGCCTCGCGATCTGGGCAATGTCGAGTACGAATACATTATCGGCCCGCTCGACAGCCTCAACATCATCGTGTGGCGCAATCCCGAGCTTTCGCTGACGGTGCCGGTCCGTCCCGACGGCAAGGTCACGACACCGCTGGTCGACGATGTCCCGGCGCTCGGGCGGACGCCCACCCAGCTCGCGCGCGAGCTCGAGAAAGCGCTCGGGAAGTACATCCGCGATCCGGTGGTAACCGTCGTCGTGACCAACTTCGTTGGACCCGCGAGCGAACAGGTGCGGGTTGTCGGCGAGGCGGCCAAGCCGCAGGTCATCGCCTATCGCAAGAACATGTCCGTACTCGATGTCATGATCCAGGTCGGCGGCCTTACCGATTTCGCCGACGGCAACGCGGCAAGCATCTACCGGCCGTCGGAGGGCGGCAAGTCGTACAGCGTGCGGCTGCGCGATTTGGTCAAGCGCGGCGATATCACCGCCAACGTCGACATGCGCCCGGGCGACATCCTGATCATTCCGCAAAGCTGGTTCTAGCCGTACTCCGGCAGCACCGCACCCGCCGAAGGCAAATCGCATGGATGAGTTGCTTCATCGCGTCATGACCGTACTGCGCGGCATGTGGCATCGCCGCTGGATAGGGCTCGGCGTGGCGTGGCTCGTGGCGATCGCTTCCGTCACCATCGCGCTGCGGATGCCGGAGCGGTACGAGGCGAGCGCCCGCGTCTACGTCGACACCCAAACGCTGTTGCGGCCCCTGATGGAAGGCTTGTCGATCCAGCCGAATGTCGAGCAGCAGGTCGCGCTCCTGAGCCGTACGCTGATCAGCCGCCCGAACGTCGAGAAGGTGGTGCGCATGGCCGACCTCGACCTCCTGACCACGTCTGCCGCCGCCCGCGACGAGCTCATCGACTCGCTGGGCAAGGCCCTCAAGCTCGGCGGCGGCCAGACCAACATCTACACGATTTCGTACCGCGACACGAGCCCGGAGCAGGCGCGCAAGGTCGTGCAGTCGCTACTCACGATCTTCGTGGAATCGAGCCTGGGCGACAAGCGCCAGGACTCGCGGGCCGCGGTGCGCTTTGTCGACGACCAGATCAAGCAGTACGAGGAGAGCCTCAAGGCAGCCGAGAATCGCCTCAAGGAGTTCCGGCTCAAGTACCTGGGGGTCGCGGGACAGGGCGGTCCGGACTATTTCGGGCGGCTTTCCAAGCTTGGCGACGACATCGCGGACGCCAAGCGCGAACTGCGTGCGGCCGAAGAGTCCCGCGACGCGTACAAGCGCGAGCTGGCCGGAGAGACCCCCGTGTTCCTGCCGGAGGCGCCGTCGCCGACGCAGTCCTTCAATACGCCCGCGATCGATGCGCGCCTTGCCACGCTGCGCGCCGAGCTCGACAACCTCAACCGCCGGTTCACGGAAGCGCATCCCGACGTGCAGGCGACCAAGAAGAACATCGAGATTCTGGAGGAGCAGCGCAAACAGGAGCTCGCGTCGATGCGCAAGGCCGCGGAGTCGGCGAAGGGCCCCACCGCGACCGCCGTCGACCGCAACCCGGTGTTCCAGCAGCTGCGCGTGAGCCTCGCCGACACCGAGGCGCAGGTCGCCTCGCTGCGCGCCAAGCTCGCTTCGTACGAAGCGCAGTACGCACAGCTGCGCAACGCCGCGCGCCTGGTGCCGCAGGTGGAAGCCGAATACACGCAGCTCAACCGCGACTACGAAATCCAGAAGAAGGTGTACGAGGTGCTCCTCGCTCGCCGGCAGTCGGCGACGCTGGGCGAAGGCGTGCAGGACTTCGGCGGTACCCAGTTCCGGGTCATCGATCCGCCTCGCGTGTTCTCGGATCCCGTTCCCCCCACGCGGACGATGATGCTGCTCATGGCGTTCGCCGCGGCGCTCGGTGCTGGCCTCGTGGCCGCGTTCGTCGCAAGTCAGCTGCTCGCGACGTTCCACGATGCGCGTTCGCTGCGCGAGATCACGAAGCGCCCGATTCTTGGAATGATCACGATGCTCCAGTCGGAAGCCCTCGGCAGGTTGCGGCGGCGCTACGGCATGCTGTTCGCGGGCGGTGTCGCGATGTTGCTGGGGGCGTTCGTCATCGTGTACGCCATGAGCGGCGTACTGGCCAAGTACGCTGCATAGGGGCAACCGAATGAGCTTGATCGAGCAGGCTGCCAAACGGCTGGAAGAGCTGCGTCGCGCCGGCGCCGAGGTCGGCGAGGGTTCCGCGGACGCCGCGCGAGGTCACGCGGCTACGGAACCCGAGCGCATACCCACTCCGGAAGCGGCGTTGCGCGAGATCAACGCGCGCCGGGCGGCAGCAGCAGCGCCCGCTCGTACCGAGGCGCTTCGCGAGCCGATCGCGCGCCCCGCGGCGCCCGCTCCCGCGGGCCCGGCGTCCCTGCGGATCGACATCGACCTCGCGCGCCTGAAGGCGCAAGGCATGGTTACACCGGACGCGCCGCGGTCCCAGATCGCGGACGAGTTTCGCGTGATCAAGCGGCCGATCGTGCGCAACGCGTTCGGACGCGCCGGGACGCGGGTTGCCAACGGGAACCTCGTCATGGTCACGAGCGCCTTGCCTGGCGAGGGCAAGACGTTTACCGCGATCAATCTCGCGCTGAGCGTGGCGATGGAAGTCGACACCACGGTGCTCCTCGTCGACGGCGACGTCGCGCATCCCGATTTCCCGAAGCGCCTCGGCGTGCGGAGCTCGCCCGGACTGCTCGAGCTCGTGACACGCGGCGACATCGACGTCGGCGACGTGCTGGTGCGCACGAACATCGACAATCTGTCCATCATCCCGGCCGGCACGCCGCATCGCCGCTCGACGGAGCTGCTGGCGAGCGAGCAGATGGCCATCCTGCTGCGTGAACTCGCGACGCGCTATCCGGATCGGATGATCGTCTTCGACTCCCCGCCGCTGCTCGCGACCACCGAGGCACGCGTCCTCGCCACGCACATGGGGCAGATCGTGATGGTGGTCGCCGCCGATGACACGCGCCAGCGCGATGTCGATCTCGCGCTCGGCACGATCGAGAACTGCGAAATCGTCCTCATGGTCCTCAACAAGGCCGACAAGACCGACGTCGGCGCTTACTACGGGTACTACGGAGATGAGCCGAGACCCGCGTGACGGCCGGCTGCGCGGGCTGAACCGGTGGGTCGCGATCATCGTTGCATGCGCGGGCGGCAGTACGCTCGCCCCGGCGCAGACGACGCGGTTCGAGGCGGGGATCGGGCTACGCGAGACCTTGACCAACAATGTCGACCTCCAGCCCACGCCAGTCCGGCAAGGGGACCTGGTGACGGAGATCACGCCCGCGTTCACGTTCCACCAAAAGGGCGAGCGAACGCGGCTCGACGCATCGGTGTCGCTGCCGGTCCTGCTGTATGCGCGAACCGGCAGCGAGAACAATTCCATCTATCCGGCGGTCAACGCGCTAGGCGACGTCAACTTCTTCGACGGCTTCCTGCACGTGGAAGGCACGGTCAACGTGTCGCAGCAGTTTTTCACGCCGTTCGGGCCGCAGCCGCCCGATCTTTCGAACGCGACCGACAACCGGTACCGCTCGACGGCGTACTCGGTGTCGCCGTACATCCAGGGAACCACGCCGGGCGGGATCTACTACGAGCTGCGCAACAACAATGTGTGGACCAACCTGAGCGGCTCGCCGGTTGCCACGAACAACGCGCGGTACACCGAGTTCATCGCCCGTGCTGGCACCCCCGGGAACCCTCGTGTCGGCTGGGATGCCCGCTACGACTACACCATCGTCCGCTTCAACGAGCAGCCCTCCATCAAGACACAGCTCTTTCGCGTGGTGCCGTTCTACGGCGTCACCCCGCAGCTTCGCTTGGAGGCAAGCGTCGGCTACGAAAGCAATGAGTACACGCTGACGAGCTCGAACGACGTCATCTACGGAGTCGGCTTCCGCTGGCGACCCACGGAACGCACGGACGTAGTAGGGAAGTGGGAGCACCGGTTTTTCGGGTCGTCGTATCTATTCACGTTCGACCACCGCATGCCGCTCACCGTCTGGAACGTGAATCTGTCGCGCAACATCACGTCGTATCCGCAGCAGATCGCACAGCTCGGCGCCGGTGGTAACGTGTCCGATCTGCTCAATACGCTCTTCCTGTCGGCGTACCCCGACCCCGTACTGCGGCAGCAGGCCGTGGACCAGTTCATCCGCGACCGCGGGCTGCCGCCGACGCTGACCCAGCCCGTGTCGCTGTACGCGGAGCAGATCCTGCTGGTGCAGTCGCAGTCGGCCACGGTGGGGCTGGTGGGCGTTCGCAACTCCATTTTCTTCACGGTATTCAATGCGAAGACGGAACCGATCTCGGCGGCGGGCAACCCGTTGCCGCCGTCGCTGTTCTCGGCGAACGACAACACGCAGACCGGGGGCGGCGTGCAGTGGAACAACCGCATCACGCCGACGCTCAACCTGGTCGTCAATCTGAGCGCCTACCGCACCGTCGCAAACTCGGGGCCGAGCCAGAAGACCAACCAGGGCAGCGCGAGCGCGACCCTGTCGTATCCGTTTTCCCCACGCACGAGTGTCTTCGTCGGCGCCCGCTACCAGGGCCTGTGGTCGGAGTTCGCGACCGAGTACAACGAGACGGCGGCGTTCGCCGGGATTTCCTACGCGTTTCGCTAGCCTGCGCCAATGTACGAGACCTTCTTCGGGTTGACCGGCAAGCCGTTCCAGCTCAATCCCGACCCCTCGTTCTTCTACGCGAGCCGCGGGCACAAGCGCGCCTACGCCTACCTGGAGTACGGGCTGTACCAGAGCGAAGGGTTCATCGTCATCACCGGCGAAGTGGGGGCCGGGAAGACCACGATTGTGAGGGGTCTGCTCGAGCAGCTCGATCCGGCAAAAGTGGCCGCGGCGCACCTCGTCAGCACCCAGCTCGACGCCGACGACCTGCTGCGCTCTATCGCGGTCGCCTTCGGGCTGCCAGCGAAGGCGATGGACAAGGCGCTGTTGCTCGCATCGCTGGAGGCGTTCTTCTGCAAGTGCGCTACCGAAGGCAAGCGCGCGCTACTCGTCGTCGACGAAGCCCAGAACCTGACCGAGCGCGCGGTCGAGGAGCTGCGCATGCTGTCGAACTTCCAGCTCGGCGACCGAGCGCTCGTGCAGAGCTTCCTGGTGGGCCAGCCGCAGCTTCGCGACATGATGCGCAGCCCGCAGATGCAGCAGCTTCGCCAGCGGGTCATCGCGTCCTACCATCTCGGGCCGATCGACAAGACCGAGACCGGCGCCTATGTCGAGCACCGCCTGACGCGTGTCGGTTGGAAGGACGACCCCCACATCGATCCGGAGTGCTACGATGCCATCCACGCGCTGACCGGGGGAATCCCGCGGCGCATGAACACCCTGTGCAACCGGCTGCTGCTCGCGGCGTTCCTGAGCGAGCAGCATGCGATCGGCGAGAAAGACGTACGGGCGATCGCGCGCGAGCTGAGCGACGAGATCGACCCGGACTCCGCCATCGCACCGCTGCCCACCTCACTCGTGTCGGAGGGCCGGCTGGCCACGCCGATGACCGGCGCGGCGCTGCATAAGCGCCTTGACCATCTCGAGGAGCAGATCGATCGGCTCGACCGCACCGTCGCCGCGGCGGTGGAGCTCCTGCATCGGCTGTTCCACCCCGACCGCTCGCAGAAGCCCGGCGCGCCGGGAGGCCGCTGATGCCCGGCGCGCGCAACGGCGACCGGCCGATCGCATGCGTGGTGGGCGCGCGGCCGAACTACATGAAGATGGCGCCGCTCGCGCGGGCGTTCGCCGCCAACGCTGCGCTGCCGCGCGCGGTGCTGGTGCACACCGGGCAGCATTACGACGTCGCCATGAACGACCGGCTCTTCGCCGACCTGGAGTTGCCGCCGCCGGACGTGAATCTCGAGGTCGGGTCGGCGTCGCACGCCGTGCAGACGGCCGAGGTCATGCGGCGCTTCGAGCCGCTGGTCGACGAGCTGTCGCCGCGCGCAGTGATCGTCGTCGGCGACGTCAACTCGACGCTTGCGTGCGCGCTCGTCGCGGCCAAGAAAGGGGTCCCCATCGTGCACGTGGAGGCGGGCCTGCGCAGCTATGACCGCACGATGCCCGAGGAGATCAATCGCGTCCTCACCGACCAGGTGGCGGATCTGCTCTATACCACCGAGCGTGGCGCCGCCGACAACCTGCTGCGGGAGGGGATCGCCGCCGAGCGCATCCGCTTCGTGGGCAATGTCATGATCGACTCGCTCCTGCGCCACCGGCGGCGCGCGGTCGCGCCCGCGGACACGCTCGCGCGGGCCGGCGTCGCGGTGGGGCCGGTGACGTCGCCAGCGGGATACGGAGTCGTCACGCTGCACCGGCCCTCCAACGTGGACGACGCAACGGCGCTGCGGGAATCGCTTTGCCTGCTGCGCGACGCCGCGCGGCATCTCCCGCTCGTGTGGCCGGTGCATCCGCGCGCGCGCGCCAGCATCGACCGGCTCGGCCTCTCGTCGCTGCTCGCCGATGCCGCGGTGACCCTGCTGCCGCCGCAGGGCTACCTCGAGATGCTGGGCCTCATGGTGCACGCGCGCCTCGTGCTCACGGACTCCGGCGGCATCCAGGAGGAGACGACCGCACTCGGCGTGCCGTGCCTCACCATGCGCGAGAACACGGAACGACCGATCACGGTGGACCAGGGCACCAACACCCTGGTGGGCCGCGACGCCGCGCGCGCGCTCGCGTGCCTGCAAGCGGTGCTCGCGGGGGGCGGCAAGCGCGGAAGGATTCCCGAACTGTGGGACGGGCACGCGGCCGAGCGCATCGCTGCCGACTTGGCGTCCTGGCTCGGCGTCGCTCGCGCCCGAGGTGAAGCGGCGGCGGCATGAAGGAAGGTCACCCGATCAGCAACGCCCTCACGATCGACGTCGAGGACTACTTCCAGGTGTCCGCGTTCGCGGGCAAGGTTGCGCGCGAGAACTGGGATAGCCTGCCCTGCCGGATCGAGGCGAACGTGGGGCACATCCTAGACCTTCTCGCCGAAGCGAACGTGCGCGCGACGTTCTTTACCCTCGGCTGGATCGCCGAGCGCTATCCCGCGCTGATCCGCACCATCGTCGATGCCGGGCACGAGATCGCGAGTCACGGCTACGACCACTACCGGGCCACGGAGCAGGGATACGGCGCCTTTCTGGCGGACATCCGGTTGGCCAAGGCGGTGCTGGAAGACCTCGCGCGGGCGCCGGTCAAGGGCTATCGCGCACCGAGCTTCTCCGTCGGGCCGGCGAACGATTGGGCATTCGACTGCATCGCCGAAGCGGGCTATCGCTACAGCTCGAGCGTGTATCCGATCCGCCACGACCATTATGGCGTGCCCGACGCACCTCGCTTCGCGTACGAAGTGCGCCCCGGGTTGGTCGAGGTGCCGGTGGCGACCGTGCGCGTGCTGAACGCCAACTGGCCGGCAGGCGGCGGCGGATACTTCCGCCTGCTGCCTTACAAGGTCTCGCGGTGGTCGCTGCGGCGCGTGAACGACGTCGACCGCCAGCCGGCGATCTTCTATTTCCATCCGTGGGAGCTCGACCCCGAGCAGCCGCGCGTGCCCGGCATCAGTTTCAAGACGCGGTTCCGGCACTATCTCAACCTCGAACGAACCGCTCCGCGGCTTCGTCGCCTGCTCTGCGACTTCCGGTGGGATCGGGTCGACCACGTATTTCTCCAGGACGGTGCGGCGTGATCGTAGAGTCTCCGGCCGAGCTGCGCGCGCAAGTCGACGGCCCCGGTCGTGTCGCCGTGCGCGCGTTCACCGCTGCCGATGCGCCAGCCTGGAACCGTTACGTCGAACGCGCGGCCAACGCCACGTTCTTCCACCGCCTCGGCTGGCGGGACATCATCGAGGACGAGTTTGGCCACCGCACCCACTATCTCGTGGCCGAGCGCGGCGGCGAGATCGCCGGCGTGCTGCCGCTTGCCGAGGTCCGCAGCCGGATCTTCGGTCACGCCATGGTTTCGCTGCCCTTCTGCGTCTACGGCGGGCCGGTGGCCGACGACGCGGAAGCGGAGGCCGCGCTCATCGGGGAAGCGGAGAGGCGCGCCTGCGCCGTGGGCGCGGCGCATCTCGAGCTGCGCAACCGCAGGAGCCTGCGTCCGGACTGGCCGCGGCAGGACCTGTACGTCACGTTCCGCAGGCCCATTTCGGCGGACGCCGAGGAGAACATGCTCGCGATCCCGCGCAAGCAACGCGCGATGATCCGCAAGGGCATCAAGCATGGGCTGCGCAGCGAGGTCGACCGCGGCGTCGATCGCTTCTTCGACCTGTACGCCGACAACGTCCACCGCCACGGCACGCCGCCATTCTCGAAGCGGTACTTCGCCCGCCTGCGCGAAGTGTTCGGCGACGACTGCGAAGCGATGACGGTGGTCGATGGCGGCGGCCGCCAGGTCAGCGGCGTGATCAGCTTTTATTTCAGGAACGAGGTGTTGCCCTATTACGCCGGCGACTCCGTGGCCGCGCGCGAGCTCGCCGCCAACGACTTCAAGTACTGGGAGCTGATGCGGCGCGCGTGCGAGCGCGGGATCACGGTGTTCGACTATGGCCGCAGCAAGCGCGGCACCGGATCGTTCGACTTCAAGAAAAACTGGGGGTTCGAGCCCGCGCCGCTCGCCTACGAGTACGCCTTGTTCCGCGGCGACGCGATCCCGCAGAACAATCCCGCCAATCCCAAGTACCGGGCGATGATCGCGCTATGGCGCCGGCTTCCACGTGGCGTGGCCAACGCGATCGGCCCGCACATCGTCCGCGGCCTCGGGTGACGCATGGCGACCATCGTCGACGAAAGCGCCATCCCGAAAAGCGCTGCGACCGCCGTCCCGCGCCGGGGCTCGCCTCGAATCGCCCTGACGGCGGCGCTCGCGGCGTCGGTGGCGATCGTCGCCGTCTTCGCCGATACGGCGTGGTCGATCGTTTCCATCTGGATCCGCTCCGAGACATTTACGCACGGATTCGTCGTCATACCCATCGCGCTGTGGCTCGGCTGGCGTAAGCGCGAGGAGCTCGCCGCGGCGCGAGCGGCGCCCTGGTTCCCCGGGGCAGCACTGGTGGCGCTGTGCGGCGCGTTGTGGGCGATCCTCACCATCGGCGGCGTGCTGGTCGGAAGCCAGTTCGCCCTCGCGTTCATGGTCATCGCCGCGTTCGTGAGCATCGTCGGATTGCGCGCGGCGCGCGTACTCGCTTTCCCGCTCGCATTCCTCCTGTTCGCCGTCCCCGCGGGCGAGGTGCTGGTTCCCACCCTCATCGATTGGACTGCCGACTTCACGGTCGCCGCGCTTCGCCTGTCCGGCGTGCCGGTCTACCGGGAAGCCAATCACTTCATCATCCCGTCCGGCGCCTGGTCGGTGGTCGAGGCGTGCAGCGGGCTTCGCTATCTGATCGCGTCGCTCATGACGGGCGTGCTGTTCGCAGCACTCGTCTATCGCAGCGCGTCGCGCCGGATTGCGTTCGTCGCGGCGTCGATCATCGTGCCCGTCTTCGCCAACTGGCTTCGCGCCTACATGATCGTGATGCTGGGCCATCTGTCCGGCAACACGATAGCGGTCGGTGTCGATCACTTCATCTACGGCTGGGTGTTCTTCGGCGTAGTGCTGCTCCTGCTGTTCTGGGTGGGGTCGCTGTGGTCGGAGCACGCACCGGCGGCCAGCGACTTCGTCCGTGCACCCGACCTGCGCGCGCCCGCGCCGGCGTCGCGGTTCACTGCGGCGGCGGTGCTGGCGATCGTCCTCGCGGCGGTCTGGCGCCCGGTTCCGGCGATGTTCGGCGCGGATGTCGTCGCAAACGGATCGGCACTGCAGCCGGTGGGCGCGGCACGCGGGTGGACGCCGAGTGCCGTCCCGCCGCTTGCGTGGCGTCCCGATTACAAGGGAATGACGGCCGAGCTCAACCAGGGGTTCACGAGCGCAAGCGGACCGGCCGGCCTCTACGTCGCACAATATCGAGGCCAAGCCAGGGGCCGGGAGATGATCACGACCGCGAACGCGCTCGTATCTCCGAGCGACCGGGTATGGCGTGCGGAGCGGCGCGGCGCGGTTGAAGTGAGCTGGAACGGCACACCGGTGACGGCGCAGCGCACGACGGTGCTCGGAAACGGGACGCGCATCACGGTGTACAGCCTGTACTGGATCGATGGGGTCGTAACCTCGAGCGGCGCGATGGCGAAGCTCGGGGTCATGCTCTCGCGCCTGCGCGGGCGCGGCGACGACTCCATGCTCGTGGTCGCTTACGCGGCTGACAGCGCCGATCGCGATGCCGCGCGCGAGTTGTTGGAGGCGTACGCGCCGGAGCTCGACAACATGTTTCGGCGCGTCGCGCCGCGTGCGCGATGACGGTGACCGCGCCCGTCGACGTGGTCCATGTCGTCTACCGATTCGCGGTCGGCGGCCTGGAGAACGGGCTGGTTAACCTGGTGAACCGGCTGCCCGCGGGCTCATGGCGGCACACCATCGTGTCGCTTACGGACATCGACCATAGCTTCGCGCGGCGCCTCAGCAACCCTGCGGTGCGGGTGGTCGGGCTCGGCAAGGGGCCGGGCCACGCCCTGCCCTTGTATCCGCGACTGTTCCGCCTGTTCCGCCAGGCGCGGCCTGCGATCGTGCATACGCGCAATCTCGCGGCGCTCGAAGCGACGGTGCCGGCGTGGGCCGCGGGAGTGCCGGTGCGCGTGCATGGAGAACACGGGCGTGACGCGGCCGATCCCGACGGGCGCAATCGCCGTCGCCAGTGGATACGCAAGCTCTATCGTCCGCTGGTCACGCAGTACGTGGCCCTGTCCACCGAGCTCGAACGGTATCTCGCGGGGCCGATCGGTGTCGCGCCGGAGCGCATCGAGCGAATCGTCAACGGCGTGGACACGGCCCGCTTCGCGCCGGTGGGCGCGCGCGTCGCCATCGAGGGTTGTCCGTTCAAGGACCCCGAGTCGTGGCTGGTCGGCACCGTGGGTCGGATGGAGACGGTCAAGGACCAAACGAGCCTCGCGACGGCGTTCGTGGCCGCGAGCGCGCAGAGCGCGGAAGCGCGCCGGCGGATGCGGCTCGTGATCGTCGGCGACGGCCCCTTGCGCAACGACGTCGACGCCATCCTGCGCGCCGCTGGGTTGCGCAACCAGGCGTGGCTTGCCGGCGAGCGCGACGACATTCCGCACATCCTGCGGGGCCTCGACTGCTTCGTGCTTCCCTCGCTCGCCGAAGGCGTGTCCAACACGATCCTGGAGGCGATGGCCACCGGCCTGCCGGTGCTCGCCACACGCGTCGGGGCCAACGCGGAGCTCGTCGACGACGGCGCCACCGGGCGGCTGGTGCCGGCCGGGGATAGCGGCGCGCTCGCGCACGCCCTGCTGGCCTTGTTCGACGACCGCGCGCTCGCCACGACCATGGGAAGCGCCGGCCGTGCGCGCGTCGAGCAGCGCTTCAGCCTCGAGCGCATGGTCGAGCGCTATCACCTCCTGTACTCGCGGCTTGCCGCGTCGGCCACCGGGGGCGACGTACGCGCGCCCGAGGCCGGCGGCACGGCGCGGCACTGAAGGGCGCTGTTGCCATGTGCGGAATTTGCGGCGTGGTGGACATCCGGGAACGAAGGCCGATCGACCGCGGTCTCGTCCTGCGCATGAGCGAAAGCATTCATCACCGAGGACCGGACGAACACGGGACGCACTTCGAGCCCGGTGTCGGCCTCGGCCACCGGCGGCTGTCGATCATCGACGTGGCGACTGGACAGCAGCCGCTGCACAACGAGGACGGCAGCGTCGTCATCGTCTACAACGGCGAGATCTACAACTACCAGTCGCTGATCCCCGAGCTCGTGGCGCTCGGCCACGTCTTCCGCACCCAAAGCGACACCGAAGTGATCGTCCACGCCTGGGAAGCGTGGGGCGAGCGATGTGTCGAGCGCTTCCGCGGCATGTTCGCGTTCGCGCTATGGGACCGCAACCGGCAGACGCTCTTCCTCGCGCGCGACCGGCTGGGCGTCAAACCCTTGTTCTACGCATTCCTCGACGACGGCCACGTGGTGTTCGGTTCCGAGTTGAAGGCACTCCTCGCGCATCCCGGCGTGCGGCGCGAGCTCGACCCGCGCGCGGTCGAAGAGTACTTCGCGCTCGGCTACATCGCCGATCCGCGCACCATCTTCGCCGGCGTGGGCAAGCTCCCGCCGGCCCACACGCTCGTGATCAGGCGAGGCGAGAAGCCGTGCGAGCCGCGCGAGTACTGGGACGTGCGCTTCCGGCAAGATGCCGCAGTGGACGAGGTCGAGGCGTGCGAGGAATTGCGCGCCCGGCTGGTCGAATCGGTGCGGCTGCGCATGATCTCCGAGGTCCCGCTCGGGGCCTTCCTGTCGGGCGGGGTCGACTCGAGCATCGTGGTCGCGACCATGGCAGGGTTGTCGTCCGAGCCCGTGAACACGTGCTCCATCGCGTTCGCCGACCCCGCGTTCGACGAGTCGCGCTATGCGCAAGCGGTTGCCGAGCGCTATCGCACGCGCCACAACGTAGAGACGGTCGAAAGCGACGACTTCGACCTCGTCGACACGCTGGCCGCGCTGTACGACGAGCCGTTCGCCGACAGCTCGGCGATACCGACGTATCGCGTATGCCAGCTCGCGCGCAAGCACGTCACGGTCGCGCTGTCGGGTGACGGCGGCGACGAGAGCTTCGGCGGCTACCGCCGCTACCGCCTGCACCTGATGGAAGAGCGGCTGCGGGCGGCGGTGCCGCTCGCCATCCGCAAGCCGGTGTTCGGCCTTCTCGGTCGCGCGTACCCGAAGCTCGACTGGGCGCCACGCGTCCTGCGCGGCAAGACCACCTTCGAAGGCATGGCCCGCACATCGCTGGAAGCTTACTTCCACTCGGTGTCGATCCTGCGCGCGCCGATGCGCGGGCGGCTGTTCAGCGATTCGCTGCGCCGGGCACTCGACGGCTACGACGCCTTCGAGGTGTTCGATCGCCACGCGGCCCGCGCCGGGACGCAAGACGCGCTTTCGCTGATCCAGTATCTGGACCTCCACACGTACCTCGTGGGCGATATCAACACCAAGGTCGACCGCGCCAGCATGGCCCACTCGCTCGAGGTGCGCGAGCCGCTCATGGATCACCCGCTGGTCGAGTGGCTCGCTACACTTCCCTCTTCGCTCAAGGTGCGCGGGAACGAAGGGAAGTACCTCCTCAAGAAGGCCGGCGAGCCGCTCCTGCCCGGGGACGTTCTGTACCGGCCCAAGATGGGTTTTGCGGTGCCGCTCGCCCGCTGGTTTCGCGGCCCGCTGCGTGAGCGCGTGCGCAGCGCGCTGCTGGGCGAAGCGCTCGCGGCGACCGGCTGGTTCAATCGGGGCTACCTGTCCGAGCTCGTGGACAAGCACCAGAGTGGGCAGCGCGACTACAGCGCGCCGATCTGGACGCTGCTCATGTTCGAGGCGTTCCTGCGGGCGGCGCAGGGATCGGTCGCGATCGACCGGAAGGCGCGGGTCGCATGAGCGCGAAGGGCCGCTCCCGAGCGCGAATAAGCCCCGAAGCGCGTAGCGCGGAGGGTAGTCCAGTGAGCGCGAAGCTAGCGAGCAAGGCGGCCGAGACCGCAGGTCGAGGCAAGGCCCGAAGGGCGCGTCGCCGCGCGAGCGTACGCGGCCGACATGCAAACCTCCACGACCCACGGACCGAACAAGGAGGCCGCCGCTCCAAGGGCGAATTGCCCCGAAGCGCGATAGCGCGGAGGGTAATCCAGTGATCGCGGGCAGCGTGCTGCGGACCGGACGCGCCATCGCGACTAATCAGCTCGCGGGGGCGTTCCCGCGGCTGTACATGCGGCTCGCGGGGCAAACGGGCCGCGGCGGCGACGCCACCCCTGCCGAGACGGCGGAGTATTTCCTCGCGTGCTTCGACGACCTCGCGGCGCGCATGCGACTCGATCGCGCCGCGCTGATCGCGCGGGTCGAAGCTCGTCGGGTGCTCGAGTACGGCCCGGGCAGCATTCCCGGCATGGCTATGCTCATGCTGGCTGCCGGCGCCACCCGCGTCGACGTGGTGGACCGCTTTCCACTGCTCGAGCGCTCGCCGTACACCGACGCCGTGCTGGACGAGCTCGGCGGACGCCTCGGCGGCGCGGAAGGCAGGCGCCTGCGTACGCTGGCGCGGGAACTGACCCCGCACGGCATCCCCGGTGCGCTGGGGGTCGCGCTGCATCCGCGCGGGCTCTCGGGGCTCGTGGATGCGTGCGACCTCGTGATCTCCCGGGCGGTGCTCGAAGAGGTGAACGATCTGCGGGCGACGTTCGCGGACATGGCGCGCGCGTTGCGCGCAGGTGGCGTTGCCGTGCACCAAGTGGACCTGCGCAGCTACGGCCTGCATCGGGAGCATCCGCTCGACTTCCTCGTCCCATCCCCGTCGCTGTGGCAGCTCATGTACGGCAACAAATGCGTGCCGAACCGACTGCGGGCCGGTGAGTATCGCAGGCTCGCGCGCGAGTGCGGACTCGACGAAGTGTCGTTCGAGCCTGGCGTGACGCTGGCAGACCGCGAGGTGGAGGCCATCCGCGAGCGCCTCTGGCGCGATTTCCGTGCGCTGCCCGCGAGCGAGCTCGGATGTCTCACGTTCTGGCTCGTCCTGCGCAAAGGCGCCTAAGACATGAGCCTGCGCGTCCTGCACATCCTCGACCACTCGCTGCCGCTGCACAGCGGATACACGTTTCGCACGCTCTCTATCCTGCGCGAACAGCGCCGACTCGGCTGGGAGACGTTCCATCTCACGTCGCCGAAGCAGGGCGAGGCAGCGGACGCGGAGGAAACCGTCGAGGGATGGCAGTTCTTCCGCACCTCGCTCGCGCCGGGCCTCAGGCTGCGTGGCGTGGACGAGATCCGGGTGATGGTCGCAACCCGCCGGCGCATCGGTGAAGTGATCGAGAAGGTCCGGCCGCACGTCGTCCATCCGCACTCGCCCGTGCTCAACGCTTTACCGGCGATCAGCGCCGCGCGCAAGCACGGCCTGCCGGTAGTCTACGAAATGCGGGCCTCGTGGGAGGACGCGGCCGTGGACCATGGCACCACGACCGAAGGCAGCCTGCGCTACCGCGCCTCGCGCGCGCTGGAAACGCTTGCGTTGCGGCGCGCGGACCAGGTGACCACGATCTGCGACGGCCTGCGCAACGAGATTGCGTCGCGCGGAGTGCCGGCCTCTCGTATCACCGTGATTCCCAATGCCGTCGATATCGAAACGTTCCGCGCCGGCGCCGCACCCGACCCCGCGTTGCGGGCACAGCTCGGCCTTGTCGATTCGACCGTGCTCGGGTTCGCCGGCTCGTTCTATGCCTACGAGGGCCTCGACGTCCTGCTGGACGCGGTTCCGCTGCTCCTTCCCGCGCATCCGTCGCTGAAAGTGCTGTTGCTGGGCGGCGGGCCCGAGGAAGCGCGGCTGAAAGCACGCGCCGACGCGGCGGGCATCGCGCGTCACGTGTTGTTCGTGGGGCGGGTGCTCCACCAGGAAGTCGCGCGCTACTACGACCTCATCGACATCCTGGTCTATCCGCGCCGCTCGATGCGCCTCACCGAGCTCGTGACGCCGCTCAAGCCGCTCGAGGCCATGGCGCAGGGACGCCTCGTCGCCGCCTCCGACGTTGGCGGGCACCGGGAGTTGATCCGCCACGGCGAGACCGGGGTGCTCTTCGAGGCGGGCGACGCGGCGGCGCTCGCGCGGGCGGTGACGCACCTGCTCGCCGATCGCGCGGTGTGCGAGCGGCTGCGCACGGGGGGACGCCGCTTCGTGGAGACCGAGCGGAGTTGGCAGCGCAGCGTGGCGGGCTACGTGGATGTCTACCGGCGCCTGCTGCCCGAGCCGCAGCAGCGGCTCGTCGAGCAGGCGGGCTAGCAGCGATGTGTGGCATCCACGGCATTGTCAACCTCGACGGATCGCCAGTCGCCGCGCAGGACTTGCGCGCCATGTCGGAGGTAACGCGCCATCGCGGGCCCGACGATGCAGGGTTCCACGCAGACGGCGCGTGTGTCATCGGCATGAACCGGTTGTCGATCATCGACGTGACCGGCGGGCACCAGCCGATCGCCAACGAGGACGATACGGCGTGGGTCGTTTGCAACGGCGAGATCTACAACTTTCGCGAGCTGACCGCCGAGCTACGCACACGCGGCCACCGATTCCGCACTCATTCGGACAGCGAAATCCTCGTCCACGCTTACGAGGAATGGGGCGACGACTTCCTGCGTCGATTGAACGGCATGTTCGGCTTCGCGCTATGGGATGCGCGCCGCCGCCGCCTCCTGGTTGGCCGGGACCGCCTGGGTATCAAGCCGATCTACGTGCACGAAACCGCGAAGCGCATTGCGTTCGCCTCGGAGGCGAAGGCCATCCTCGCGCTGCCCGATGTCTCGGCGCACATCGACATACGCGGCTTGCACGCGTACCTGCAACTCGGCTACGTCCCGTCCCCGCAGTCGATGTTCGAGGGCATTCGCAAGCTCCCCGCGGCCACGCTGCTCTCGGTCCAGGATGGACGGGTCGAGGAGCGCACGTATTGGCGCCTGCCGGACACGGCGGACGCCGCGACCCGCGAGGAGCAGTGGGTCGAGCGTGTACGCGATGGTCTGCGGCGGTCCGTGCGCATGCAGATGGTGAGCGACGTGCCGATCGGCGCGTTCCTGTCGGGGGGCGTCGACTCCAGCGCGGTCGTTGGGCACATGGCGCATGCGTCCGGCCAGCCGATCAAGACGTACGCGATCGGCTTCGAGGGAGGCAAGGCGGAGGATCTGTACAACGAGCTACCCCACGCGCGCCGGATCGCGGAACTGTTCGGCACCGACCACCACGAGATCGTCGTGCGCCCGGATGTCGTGGGCCTGCTGCCGCGGCTCTTGTGGCACATGGACGAGCCGATCGCCGACAGCGCGTTCGTGACCACGTACCTCGTGTCCGAGTTCGCCCGCCGCGACGTGACCGTGATCCTCTCGGGTGTGGGCGGCGACGAGCTCTTCGGCGGCTACATGCGCTACCTCGGCAGCCACTACGCGAGCCGCTTCGAGCGGCTCCCGGGGTGGGTGAAGCAGGGCGCGCGGGCGGTCGGCCGCGCGCTGCCGAGCGATCGCCACTCGGGTGCGCTCAACGTCATGCGCCTCGCGAAGGGGTTCCTCGCGAGCTCGGAGCTTTCCTTCGAGGAGCGCTATCGCTCCTACGTGCAGCTCATGCCGTCGCAGTTCGCGAGCCGGCTCCTGCGGGCGACACCGGCAACGCCGTTCGACGTGATCCACACGGCCTTCCAGCGCGCGCACGGCGCCGATGGGCTCAACCGCATGCTCACGGTGGACAGCCTTACGCAGCTTCCCGACGATCTGCTCATGCTCACCGACAAGATGAGCATGGCGGTGTCGCTCGAGTGCCGCGTGCCGCTCCTGGACCACGAGCTCGTGGAAATGGCTGCCGTCGTGCCCGAGGCGATCAAGATCAAGGGTGGCAGGCTCAAGCACCTCATGAAGGCCGCGCTTGCCGACTTGCTGCCGCAGGATATCCTCGAGCGCAAGAAGCGCGGCTTCGGCGTGCCGATGGGCGCGTGGTTGCGCGGGCCGTTGTCGGGCGTCGTGGACTCCCTGCTGGGCAAGGCCGCGCTCGACCGCCGCGGGTATTTCGACCCGGTGGCGGTATCCGAGATCGTCGCGCTCCACCGCGCGCGGCGCGAGGACTTCACCGACGTCCTGCTCGCGCTCGTCAACTTCGAGGTATGGGCGCGGCTGTACGTCGACGGCCGCGATCACGCGGACGTGGCGGACGAGCTTCGCGAGTGCGTGACATGAACGTCCTCTACGTATGCCACCGATTCCCGTTTCCTCCGAAGCGCGGGGGCAAGATACGGCCCTTCAACATGATCCGGCACTTCGCCGCCAGCGGCCACGACGTCACGGTGTGCGCGCTCGTGCGCTCGTCCGAGGAAGCGCGGGAGGGGCAGGGCATCGCGCCGTACTGCGCGCGCTTCGAGATGGCGCAGGTGTCGAACCCCGTGCAGGCGCTGCGCATGGTGGCGCGCCTGCCCACGCCGGTTCCGTCCTCCATGGGGTTCTTCTACTCGCCCGATCTCGCACGCGCGATCGATCGCCAGCTCCAGGCGCGGCGCTTCGACCTCGTATTCGTGCATTGCTCGTCGGTCGCGCAGTATGTCCGCCACGTGACGGGGGTGCCCAAGATCCTCGACTTCGGGGACATGGACTCGCAGAAATGGCTCGAATACGCGAGCTACAAGCCGTTCCCGCTTTCGCTCGGCTATCGCCTCGAGGGGTGGAAGCTCGAGCGCGAAGAGCGTCGCCTGGCGGCGGATTTCGACCTGTGCACCGCGACCACCCGTGCCGAGTGGGAGACCCTGAAGGGATACGGCGTCGACGTTGCGACCGATTGGTTCCCGAACGGCGTGGATGCGGAGTATTTCAAGCCCGACGGGCAGGGGTACGACCAGGACCTGCTGAGCTTCGTCGGCCGGATGGACTAATACCCCAACCAGGAGTGCATGATCGAGTTTTGCCGAGAAACGCTGCCGCGCATCCGTGCGGAGCGGCCGTCGGCGCGGCTCGTCATCGTGGGCGCCGATCCGTCGCCCGCGATCCGCAAGCTAGGCGAGCTGCCGAACGTCACCGTGACCGGCTCGGTGCCGGACGTGCGGCCGTTCGTCATGCGTTCCTGCGCGATGGTCGCCCCGCTGAACATCGCGCGCGGCACGCAGAACAAGATACTGGAGGCGATGGCGATGGGCGTGCCGGTGATCACGAGCGAGGCGGGCGCCGGGGGTGTCGACGCGAAGGAGCCGGAGCACTTCCGGGTCGCGCGCTCGCCGGAGGAATCCGCACGCCTTGCGCTGGGCCTCATGGCCGACGGCGGCGCGCGCGCGCGTCTTTCGGCGGCTGGCCGCGCCCGCGTGCTGTCGCATCACGACTGGGCCGCGTCGCTGCGCAGGCTGGACCGCATCGTCGAACGCTGCCTTGCGACGGACGGCAACGCGCCGCGCGGGAAGGTACAGCGCGGCCCGGAACCGCTCGAGGAGTTGGCGTGAACATCAGCATTTTCGGATTGGGTTACGTGGGCGCGGTTTCGCTCGCCTGCCTCGCGCGCGACGGCCACCACGTCATCGGCGTGGACATCGAGCCCGCGAAGCTCGAGTTGATACGCAGCGGCAAGACGCCGGTGGTCGAGGAGGGGATGGTGGAGCTCATGGCGGCGGTGGCTGCCACCGGGCGTGTCGAAGTGACCGCCGACGTGCGCCGGGCGGTGCTCGAAAGCGACCTGTCCCTCGTCTGCGTGGGCACACCGTCGGCATCCAACGGCAGCCAGGACCAGTCCGCCGTGCTGCGGCTCGCCGAGGATATCGGCGCCGCGATCCGCGACAAGGCGAAGCCGCACGTGTTCGTTTACCGGTCGACGCTGGTGCCGGGCACGGTCGAAGACGTCATCCGGCCGATCGTCGAACGTGTCTCGGGCAAGAAGGACGGGGAGGGATTTCACCTGTGCTTCCAGCCGGAGTTCCTGCGCGAGGGCACTTCGATCCGCGACTACGACAAGCCGCCGTTCACGATCGTCGGCGCCAATCACGCCTACCCCGTGGAACGGCTGCGCGCGCTGTTCGGTCACCTGCAATGCGAGTTCGTTACGACCTCGGTGCGCTCGGCGGAGATGGTGAAGCTCTGCTGCAACAACTTCCACACCCTCAAGATCACCTTCGCCAACGAAACCGCGAGGTTGTGCGCCGCGCTTGGAGTCGACCCGTTCGAGGTGATGGACCTTCTGTGCCGCGACAAGCAGCTCAACATCTCGAAGGCCTACCTCAGGCCGGGATATGCGTTCGGCGGGTCCTGCCTGCCCAAGGACCTGCGCGCGACGATGTACCTCGCCAAGCATCACGATGTCGAGCTGCCGATGCTGGGCGCGCTCCTGCCTTCCAACCGCCAGCACGTGGAGGTGGCACTCGACAAGGTGCTCGCGAGCGGCAAACGCCGCGTCGGCCTCATCGGCCTGTCGTTCAAGACCGGAACCGATGACCTGCGCGAGAGTCCGATGGTTACGCTGGCCGAACAGCTTATCGGCAAGGGACTCGAGATCGCGGTGTACGACCCGGAGGTACACCTGTCGCGGCTGCTTGGCGCGAACAAGCGCTTCATCGAGCAGCACGTGCCGCACATCGGCAAGCTCTTGAAGGGCGAGTTGAGGGATGTGGTCGCCGGTTCCGAGCTCCTGATCGTCGCGTTGAACGATGCGGCGCTGTTCGCGGCGGTCCGCGGCCTGGTCCGACCCGACCACCTCGTTCTCGACCTCGCGGACATCCGCGACCGGGCGCAATGGCCCTGCCGTGTCCAGGGACTTTGTTGGTAGCCGCTCGCGATGGCACGACGGATTTTCATCTCCAGCGTGATCGCGCTCTGTGCGCTACTCGCCTTCCAGGTCTGGCTTGCGCTGCCGTCCACCGAAGCGGTGCGCCTGCGCAACGCCTTCCTTATCGACAGCGGCGCGCCCGCGGACTTCGGGTGGGACCCGGCCAAGCCTCCCCGCGACTTCCGCTGGGAGTCGAACCCGCCGCCCCGCGCCTTCGCGCAGCGCGCGGAGGCGATCGTCGGCAGCGAGACGCGTGCCTTCGAGGGCGGCCTGTTGATCGCACGCGACCTTCTGCGGAACGCGCGCGACCGCGGCCCCATCATGGCGGACCTCGAGAGTACCTACCGCCGGATCACGGAAGAGGGCTACGGCTATTGCGCGGACTTTACGGAAGTGTTCATGGCGCTTGCCCACGCGGCGGGGATTCCCTCGCGCCAGTGGGCGTTCTCGTTCGACGGCTTCGGCGGCGACGGCCACGCATTCGTGGAGGTGTTCGACCGGGCGCGCGGCGGCTGGAAGATGATCGACGTCTACAACAACTTCTATCCGGTGACCGCGAACGGCGCGCCGATGTCGGCGCTCGAGTTCCGCGACATCCTGCTCGCGAATGGGCCGGTGCGCATGCAGCGCATCTCACCGGGGCGACTCGGGTTCCCGATCGAGGCCAAGGCCATCGACTACTACAAGCGCGGGGCGCGGCAGTGGTACCTCTGGTGGGGCAACGACGTTTTCGCCTACGAGCGGCAGCCGCTGGTCGCCGCCGCGGCAGTGCTGGGACGCCACGCGGAACAGGTTGCAGCACTCGCGACCGGCAGCTTCCCGCACTTTCGCGTCGTCGACGTCGCCGGCAACACCGCGGCGGTGGAGCGCATGCATCGCCTGCGAACGATCCTGCTCGCCAATCTCGTGGCGGGTGTCCTGCTCGTCCTGGTGGCGACCGCGTCCGCGATCGCCTGGATCCGGCAGGCGCGGCGAGCCGGCGGGGGGGGCTCCGGCTCGACCGGCGAGGACGTCTCGGGATCGGCGGCGAGCGCGTTGCGCGTGGCGATCGCCGGGCCATTGCCGCCCCCATCGGGCGGAATGGCCAACCAGTGCGCCCAGCTTGCCGCGTTCCTTCGCGCCGACGGCATCGCGGCCGAAGTCGTGCGCAACAACGCGCCTTACCGGCCGGCGTGGGTCGAGCCGCTGCGCGTCGTGCGGGCCGCCTTTCGCCTGATCCCGTACTGCCTGTCGCTGTGGCGGGCCGCCGGGCGTTGCGATCTCGTGCACGTATTCGCGAATTCAGGATGGGCGTGGCACCTGCTCGCGGCTCCCCCGGTTTGGCTCTCGCGCCTGCGGGGCAGGCCGGTCGTCGTGAACTACCGGGGCGGCGACGCGGCCGCATTCCTCGACCGCTCCGCGCGCTGGGTGTTGCCGACGCTGCGCGCCGCTTCGTTGCTGGTGGTGCCATCGCCGTTCCTGCGCGACGTGTTCGCCCGCCACGGGGTGGATGCCGAGATCGTGCCGAATATCATCGACCTCGCGAAGTTCTCGCCGCGTCCGCAAAGCTCCGCGCCGGGCTTGTGCGTGCTGCTCGCGCGCAACCTCGAGCCGATCTATGGCATCGACACGGCGCTGCGGGCGTTCGCGATCGTGCACACTCAGCTTCCCGGCGCAACCATGGTAATCGCCGGTACCGGCCCCGATCATGCGAGGTTAGCCGACCTCGCGCGCACCTTGCGGCTCGCCGATGCGGTCGCGTTCGTCGGGCGCATCGACAACGCCGCAATGCCCGACTACTACCGCCGCGCCGACGTCGCCCTCAACAGCAGCACCGTCGACAACATGCCGATCTCGCTGCTCGAGGCGTACGCGAGCGGGGTCCCGGTCGTGTCCACCGATGTCGGCGGCGTCCCGTTCATCGCGCGCGATGGCGAAACCGCGCTGCTCGTGCGTCCCGGTGATCCCGAGGCGATGGCCGGCGCGCTGCTGCGCCTCGCCGGGGACCGTGCGCTGTACGCGCGCTTGCGGGCGAACGCCCTCGAGTACGTGACCCGCTTCGCCTGGCCAAGCGTGCGCCGGCAGTGGCTCGACTGCTACTCGCGTGTGTGCGCGATGCCCGTGCGAGCCGCCGCATGAGCTTCTATACTCGCCTGGTGAGCTCCGCGCTGTTCCCGCTCCACGAGCGGGTGAAGGGTCACGCCTCGGTCGAGTTGCGGCGGGAGCTCGAGCGCACACAGTGGCTGGGGCACGAACAGATCCTGCGGATGCAGGGCGAGCGGCTGCGCGCCTTCCTCGTCGAGATCGGCGGCCGCGTACCTTACTACCGGGACCTGTTCGCGCGCGTGCATTTCGATCCTCGCGAGGCGAGCTCGCGCGCGGACTTGGCGCGACTGCCGCTCCTCGACAAGGCCGCGATCCGCGCTGCGGGCGAAGCGATGCTGGCCACCGACGCCGGGGCGCTCACGCGCTACAACACGGGAGGGTCGAGCGGCGAGCCGCTCGTGTTCTACATCGGCAAGGATCGCAAGACGCACGACGTGGCGGCCAAATGGCGCGCCACACGCTGGTGGGGTGTCGACATCGGCGACCCGGAGATCGTCGTTTGGGGCTCGCCGATCGAGCTTCGAGCGCAGGACTGGATGCGCCTGTCGCGGGATCGCGTCCTGCGCAGCACCCTTCTGCCCGCGTTCGAGATGTCGCCCGCGAACCTCGACCGCTTCGTGGACGAGATCGCCCGCATCCGGCCCGCGATGCTGTTCGGGTATCCGTCGTCGCTGGCGCTGATCGCGGAGCACGCCAAGGTGCGCGGCGTCGACCTGTCCCAGCTCGGCGTCAAAGTTGCCTTCGTCACCTCCGAGCGGCTGTACGAGCACCAGCGCGAGGCGATCTCGGCCGCGTTCGGCTGCCCCGTCGCCAACGGGTACGGCGGGCGCGACGCCGGCTTCATCGCCCACGAGTGCCCCCACGGCGGGATGCACCTTTCAGCGGAACACATCGTCGTGGAGATCGTCGACGGCGACGGCCAGCCGGCCGCGCCCGGGGCCGCAGGAGAGATCGTTGTAACGCACATGGCAACCGCCGACTTTCCGTTCGTCCGGTATCGTACCGGCGACATCGGCGTGCTCGACGAAGCGCCGTGCCCCTGCGGCCGTGGGCTGCCGCTGCTCGAGGAGATTCAGGGACGATCGACCGACTTCGTCGTCGCGCAGGATGGAACCGTCCTGCACGGCCTCGCGCTCATCTACACGGTTCGCGACATGCCGGGGGTCGAGCGCTTCCGGATCGTCCAGCATGCGCGGGACAACGTGGAGGTGCTGCTGGTCGCGAATACCGCCTTCGGGGATGCCGACGAAAGGCGGATCCGCGAGAGCTTCCGCGGGCGGCTCGGGGCGGACGTGCGCGTCGATATCACCAAGGTCCCCGACATCGCGCCGGAGAGATCCGGCAAGTACCGCTACGTCGTGAGCCACGTGGCGGCGGGTCCCGGAACGCGCTAGCCGACCATGCCCATACGCGACATCCTGTTGACGGCAGCGTTCGTGGTGATCGTGCCGGTGATCCTGGTCAAGCCGTGGCTGGGACCGATCGCGTGGGCATGGGTCAGCATGATGGCGCCGCATCGCCTGACCTGGTCGTTCGCTTACGCCATGCCGTTCGCCCAGATCGTCGCCATCACGACGCTGATCGCGCTCTTCATTGCGCGCGACCGCAAGGCGCCGCCAGCGACGGCTGTCACCACGCTGCTCGCGCTGTTTTATTTGTGGATGTGCCTCACGAGCGTGTTCGCGCTGAATCAGACGGGCGACGTGTACCAGATGTGGATCAAGGTCACCAAGATCCAGGTCATGCTGTGGGTGACGATGTGCCTGCTGATTGGTCGCCGCCAGATCGACATCCTGATCTGGACGATAGTCCTCTCGATCGGCTACTACGGCGTCAAGGGTGGTATCTGGACGCTGCTCACCGGGGGCGGCGAGCGGGTGTGGGGCCCGCCGGGCAGCTTCATCGAGGGCAACAACGAGTTGGCGCTGGCACTGATCGTGATCATTCCGTTCATGTACTACCTGCGCTCGCTGTCGAAGAACGCGTGGCTGCGCCTGGGCTGGGTGTGCGCGATCCTCGCGTGCATGGCCTCGGTCCTGGGCTCGCATTCGCGCGGTGCGCTCCTCGCGATGGGTGCGATGGTCCTTTTCCTTGGCTTCAAGAGCCAGCGGCCGGTGCTCATGACCTTCCTGAATTTGTGCGCCTTCGCAGCGCTGGTCGCGTTCATGCCGCAAAATTGGACGGATCGGATGGAGACGATCACCACCCACGAGGATCACTCCGCGCAGAGCCGCCTGCAGACGTGGGCGATGATCTGGAACCTGGTACAGCACCGACCGATCGGTGCCGGCTACGATTTCTGGACGCCGGAAGTGTGGGCGCAGTACGCGACGCAACCGTGGACGCTCGCGTACTCCCCGCACAGCATCTACTTCCAGGTGCTCGGCGAGCATGGCTTCATCGGACTCGCGCTCTACGCGGGTATCGCGATCGCGACGTGGCGTCTCGCCTCGCGCATGATCGTGACAAGCGGCAGCGACCCTCAGACGCAGTGGCTGCGCACGCTGCTGCGCTGCGTCCAGGTATCGCTCCTGAGCTTTGCGGTGGGGGGCGCATTCCTGAACCTCGTCAATTTCGATGTCCCCTACTACCTCGCGGCCATCGTCGTGCTGCTGTGGCGCGATTGCCGTCCGCAAGCGGAGAAGGCTCAGCAACCTGCACCGGTCGCAAGCGCTCCTCGCCTTTCCACAGTGCAGCCCTCGCCGGGCCCCGCGCAGAAAATGCAACTCGGCGATGAGCGCAACGCGTGACGTCGACAAGACGGCGAGTGGTCGTCGTGGCGTTCCAGTTCCCGCCCTACGCGGGAAGCAGCGCCGTGCAGCGCGCGCTGTCGTTCGTCCGTTACCTGCCGGCGTCGGGATGGGAGCCGGTCGTCCTCACGGCGGACGTCCGCGCCTACGAGGAGGTTGCGCCGGAGCCCATGAGCATGCTGCCGGAAGGCGTGCACGTCGAGCGGGCATTCGCGCTCGACGCGAAGCGCCACCTCTCGGTGGGTGGGCGCTATCCCGCCTTCCTCGCGCATCCGGACCGTTGGCGCGTCTGGCAATGGGGCGCGCTCGTCGCCGGCACGCGTCTCATCAAGCGCTTCGCGCCGGACGCGATCTGGTCGACTTATCCCATCGTGTCGGCGCACGAAGTGGGGATGAGTCTCGCGTCGCGGTCCGGGCTCCCCTGGATCGCCGACTTCCGTGATCCTATGGTCGAGGAGGATTTTCCGCACGACCCCGCGATTCGCGCAGACTTCGCGCGGCGCGAGCTGCGGTACTCGGGCGTCGCTTCGCGCTTCACCGTGACCACGCCAGGCATGCGCGACTGGTTCGTTCGCCGTTACCCGCACCTTGGCGCCGCTCGTGTCGCGCTCATCGAGAACGGCTTCGACGAGAACGCGTTCGCGAGCCTCGCGCCGCCCAGCGCGCCGCTCGTGTCAGGCGCGCTCACGCTCCTGCACAGCGGGGAGCTGTATCCGGTGATTCGCGATCCCGCGAGTCTCTTCGCCGCCGCGCGTTCGCTGATCGACCGCGGTGTGGCCGGTGCGCGCTCGCTGCACTTCCGATTTCGGGGCGCCGGCGACGAATCGATCATCGCGCGGGCCGCGCAGCAGCACGGAATGGCCGCGGTGGTAGAAGCGATGCCGCGCATACCGTACCGCGAGGCGCTCGCCGAAATGATGGCGGCCGACGGCTTGCTGATCCTCCAAGGCGCGGATTGCAATCGCCAGATTCCCGCAAAGACCTACGAGTACATGCGCAGCGGACGACCGATCCTCGGCATCACTGATCCGGCCGGCGATACCGGGCGGGTGCTGGCGGACGCCGGTTACAATTGTGTCGCACCGCTCGAATCGGCGCACGAGATTGCCGACGCGCTCGCACGCTTCCTCACGCCGGAAGGTCGCGCGGTGACGATAGCGCCCGACGCTGTCGCGGCGTGCTCCCGACAGGGGCGTGCGCGAGTGCTTGCCTCGCTGCTAGACACAATCACGGAGGAAGCGGACGCATGAGCCGGGCGACAACGGCCACGATCGACGCCGATGCGGCCTCGCCGCCAACGCCCCTGCGCGGCCGCTCGCCGCTTCGCGCGTATACCTTCGCTGCGGCGCGCGCGCTCGGGCTCTTCGCGCTGTGCCGCCTGCTGTACCGCAAGCGGCAGTGCATTCTCGCTTATCACGCGTTCGCGTACGAGGATGAGCAGCGATTCCGGCCGCAGCTGTACATGCATCCACAGCGCTTCGCTGCCAGGCTGGACCTCCTGACCCGCAAGGGCTACCGCGTCATTTCGCTCGACGAGGCGACGCGCAGGCTGCGCGACGGCCGCTGCGCCTTGCGCGACGTCGTCATCACGATCGACGACGGATTCTCGAGTGTCCACCGGTTTGCGGCCCCAGCCCTGCGCGCACGCGGTATGCCTGCCACGCTCTACCTGACCACGTGTTACGTCGGCAAGCCGCAACCGGTTTTCGGACTCGCTCTGGAGTACGTGCTCTGGAAGTCGGGATTGGCGCAAGCGCGGCTCAATCTCGCGCCGTTCGGCGTCGACGTCGACGGGGTGATCCCGCTGCGGGACGCCGCCGGGCGCGAGGCGGTGGACCGCATCGTTGCGCTCGCCGAGCGCACGCTCGACGCGTCCGGCCGGTATGCGCTGCTCGAGCACATCGCGCGCTGCGTCGGCGTGTCGCTCGATGCCGTGAACGGCGACCGCAGGTTCAGTCTCGTCAGCGTGGAGATGGCGCGTGAGCTGCGTAGTCAGGCCATCGCTCTCGAACTGCATACGCACCGGCATCGCTTTCCCGAGCTACCCGACCAGCTCGCGCGCGAGATCGACGACAACCGGGCGGCCCTGCGGAGCATCGGCGTCGCGGACGCGCGCCACTTGTGCTACCCGAGCGGGGAGTGGCGGGAGAGCGCGTTCTCCCAGCTCGAAGCCAAGGGCGTTGTTACCTCGACGACCTGCATGCCGGGCCTGAACGATCGTCGCGTTCCGTTGCTTGCGTTGCGCCGGTTCCTGGACGCGGACGACATTCCCGACGTCGAATTCGAGGCGGAGATCTCCGGCTTCAAGCAGCTGCTGCGCGATTGTCGTGCAGCCCTTGCGGGGGGGTAATCGTGCCCGCTTTTCCGCGCATGCTGGCAACACTCGTGCAGGGGCGCGAGCGCCGCCTGTCCGTGCTCATCTTCCATCGCGTGACGCCCGAGCCCGACCCGCTGTTCCCGGGTGAAATGCACGCCGAGCGTTTCGATGCCTTGGTCCGTATGCTTGCCGCCGACTTCAACGTATTGCCGCTGGAAGGGGCGATCGAACGGATTGCGAACGATGATCTGCCGCCGCGCGCAGTGAGCATCACGTTCGACGACGGCTACGCCGACAATTACACGGTCGCATGCCCGATCCTCAAGCGGCATGGCGCGGTCGCCACGTTCTTCATCGCAAGCGGCTTCCTCGACGGTGGCACGATGTGGAACGACCAAGTTATCGAAGCGGTGCGCGCGAGCGACCGGCACGAACTCGACCTGGGCTGGCTGGAAGCCGGCACGGTGGCGCTCGGTCCTTCCCACGCGCGGCGCGCGGCGATCGATTCGATACTCCAGCGCATCAAGTACCTGCCGCCTTCGAAGCGGGCGGACGCGGTCGCGCGGGTGCGCGCCGCTGCAGGCAACCCGCCATGCCCGCGCCTGATGCTGGAAAGCGCGCAGGTGCGCGCGCTGGCGGACGAGGGCATGGACATCGGAGGGCACACGCTGACACATCCCATCCTCGCCGTCCTGGCGCCGGAGGAGGCGCTGCGGGAGATCCGGGGGGATCGCGAGCGCATAGACGGTATCATCGGTCGCCCGCCGCGTCTTTTCGCGTACCCGAACGGCAAGCCGCGCGCCGACTACGCGCGCGCGCACGTGGACATGGTGCGCGGCGCGGGCTACGCGGGGGCGGTATCCACCGCGCGCGGCTCGGCAGGGCCGGAGTCGGACCGCTACCAGATCCCGCGCTTCACGCCGTGGGACGCGTCGTCGCTGCGCTTCGGACTGCGCCTTGCGCAGAACTATCGCCGGAGGCACGCCGAGCTGGCGTGATGCCGAATGGCCGACATCTCGCAAGGAGACGGGCGCATGTCGCCGCTGGCCGAAAGCCTCCTCCAACGTTACTATGCCGATGCCGTCCATCCGTACCGCTTGTTCGAGCGCACCGTGGATGCGCTGGTGCGGGAAGACTCGGTGCTGCTCGACGCGGGATGCGGGCGCACGGTGCCGGTTCTGCGCAAGTACCTCGACCGCGCGCGCACGCTTATCGGCGTCGATCTCGTCGAGTTCACCGACGTTCCGGTTGGCATCCGTACGTACAAGGCGGACCTCGCGCGCATGCCGGTCGCCGGCGGGAGCGTGGATGTCGTGATGTCGCGCAGTGTATTCGAGCACCTCGTCGAGCCCGATCGGGTGTATGCCGAGCTCGGCCGCGTGCTGCGGCCGGGCGGGCACGTCGTGTTCCTGACCGCCAACATGTGGGACTACGGTACGCTCGTTGCCCGATCGATCCCCAATCGCTTCCATGGCCGCATCGTAGCCCGTGTGGAAGGCCGTGATGAGACCGACACGTTTCCGACCGCCTACCGCACCAACACGCGGCGCGCGATCACGCGCCTCGCGGCGGCTCACGGCATGACGGTTGAATCGTTTCGCTACGTGAGCCAGTATCCCAACTATCTTCTCTTCAACGGTGCGCTGTTCTTCGTCGGCGTGTGCTACGAAAAGCTGATATCGCGGTTCGATGCACTCGCGTTCCTGCGCGGCTGGCTGCTCGTCACCCTGCGCAAGGCAGCGTGATTTCACGTGGCGCGCGACAGTCAGTCGGAACCGCGTGAGGCCCAACCGGCCGCGCCAGACCGCGCGGGAAAGCTGGCCCGCATTGGCGGCGCTTGGGGCACGCTCATCGCGGGGGGTGTCCTGTGCATCGTCCTGGCTGTCGTGTGGTTGCCGCCGGTTGCACGCTATTACGTGCCGACGCCGAACGTCGCGAGCGACGCTGTCGCCGCAATGAGGAGTGCGCCGGCCGATGGGATACTCGACGAGGTCTCCGGGCAGTCGCTTGCGGGCGTGCCCACTGTCTCCGATGCCGAGACGCTGCGTGCCGCCAATCGAATCGTGGAAGGTTGGTACGAGCCCGCGGCGCTGCCGCCGGTCCGCGTCGGACCGGGGTTTCGGCCGGAGGCGCTCGACGTCCCTTCCGCCACGGCCTCGCTGTTCGTGGCGGGCTTCGTTCCCGTCGGCATCCTCCTTCGGGCGTATCGATTGACCGGCGAGCGCCGCTACTTCGACGCGGCGCGGGCGTACGTCGTCGAATTTGCCGGTGTCGAACGCGGCTCCTGGCTGCCGCGCGGGCTGCTCTGGAACGATCACGCGATCGCGTCGCGCATCAACGTGCTGACCGGGTTCTGGCGCGTCCTTCGCGCGCTTCCCGCGCAGGATCGCGTGGCGGAGGACGCGACTGTCGCGCTCGTGGCGCGCGGGGCGGCGCAGCTTGCCAAGCCCGCGTTGTTCATCGCAGCGACCAACCACGGCGTCATGCAGAACCTCGCGCTGCTGCAGGCCGCGATAGCTTTCCCGCGCCTTCCCGGCAGCGACGATTGGAAGCGAGTCGCGATGCACCGCCTGCGTACGCAGTTCGGCTACTACGCGAGCCCGGAAGGCGTGATCCTCGAGCACTCGGCGGGGTATCACCAGTTCGGCGTGACGTTGATTGCCATCGCGTTGCGGCTGGCTCAACTCGCCGGCGAGCCGGCGCCGCCGGCATTGGGCGCGCGCTACGTCGCGAGCGTAGATGTCCTCGCATCGTGGCGACGCCCGGACGGAACCCTGCCGTCGTTCGGTGACACGGCAACGCGCGCCGAGCCTGCCCGCGGGCTGGCTGCGCAAGGCGCGACTGCGCCACTCGTCACGCTGCCGGTGCAGAGGCCGGAAGCGCCGGCGCAGTTGTTGCCCGTGTCCGGGTACGCGACGTTCTGGACCGGGCTCGAAGGATGGCCGCAGTCCGATCGGCTCGCGCAGACCAGCGTCGTGTGGTCGTACTTCCGAGGTCACGGCCACAAGCATGCCGACGAGATGAGCCTCGTAATCTGGGCCGGTGGCCGCGAATGGCTGTCCAGCGTCGGCTATTGGCCATACGACGACGCGGCCAACAAGCGAGCCGTGTCGTGGGGGGGCAGCAATGCACCTCACGTCGTAGGCGAGCGCGTGGACGCCGCGCGCGACACGCGCGCCCTGTCATGGGCAGCGGGCGAGGATAAATTCTTCCTCGACCTCGAGCGCCGCGGCCCCGACGGCGCCGTGGTGCGCCGCGAGATCGTCGGTGTGGCGGGCGGGCGCTGGATCGTGCTCGATATCTCCCGGACTCCAGGCGATCGCGCGACGCGCCGCATCTGGAATGCGGGTCCCGGCCTGCGCTGGCGCTCCGAGGGCGCCACCTACGCCGCGGGCGACGACACGCGGCTTGCCCTGGCCATCGCGAGCGATCCCCCGGCGGCTGCAACGATTTACAGCGCTAGTCGCGATCCGTTCGCCGGATGGCTCGTGGTCGACGGGCGTGTCGTTCCCGGCTCGGCCATCGCCGTCGAGCAGAGCGGAAACGGATGGATCGTGACGAGCCTCGCACTCGGCGCGCGTGGCGCCGCTTCGCACGGCGTCCCCCGGGCGCAGATATCGTCGCCCGAACGTTGGTCGGTCGCGCTCGGCGACGTCGATGTCGTGCGCGAGGGCGAACGCCTCACGATCGGACGCGGTACCCCTGTCGTGCTGACGCCGGTGCCCGATCCGTCCACGGAACGCGAGCGGCTTGCTGTCGCCTATGAACGCGCCGTGGCGGCCTATCCGACGTCCCGCGATCTGCTGTATTACCGCAAGCGCGCAACACTTGTCCTCGTCGGCGCTGCCGTGGTGCAAGAAGGCGGATTCGCGTGGATACGCCGCAAGTCGCGGCGCTTAGCCGGTGTGCTGCGGCTGGTGTCGATCACGGCCTGGCTGGCCCTGGGTGCCTGGCTTGGCCTCGTCTATCTCGTCTGAGCCCGGCGAACCCCGCGAGGAGCAATGCATGGCAAGAACTCGATCCTTCAAGGCAGCGATTGCGACCCTCGTCCTCGCGGGTGCGACCGCGCTTCCAGTCGTACCAGCGCTTGCGCAGCAGTGCGTGCCGATCCGCGGCTTGGAAACCGGCCCGCACGACTATCGGACGCCACCTGCGGACGTGCTGTTTCGGGTCGAGAAGTTCCACTACAACCGTGACGTCGAGCTCCTGCGCAAGGGCTTGAGCACCGTCAACATCGGCGAGGACCTGGAGTTCGTCCTGCGTTACTTTCCGAATCATCACCGCGCGCTCAACTCGATGGTGAAGCTCGGGCTTCGCGAGCACACCGACACGCCGCGCGGAAACAAGGATACGGTCGACTGCTGGTTCCAGCGCGCCATTGCGTTCGTGCCCGACGACGGCGTGGTGAACCTGATCTACGCGATCTGGCTGGACAAGCGCCAGGGCGCGTCCGAGGCGGCAACGCAGCTCGAGCTCGCACGCCGCAACGGGCCGCCGAACAACGCGAACTTCCAGTACAACCTCGGTATCGTCTATCTCGACATCGGCGACTACGAGCACGCGCTGGAGGCCGCGCACAGGGCGTACGCCCTCGGCTATCCCCTGAAGGGATTGCAGGACCGCCTGCAGCGCGCGGGCAAGTGGCGGCCGGTGGCACCGGGAGTCGATGTTCAGCAGAGCACTGGGTTGCCGGCGTCGAAGCCATGATGCGGGGGTTCGCCGTGGTCGCGCTCGCGCTGTGCAGCGCGCACGGCCCGGTGTCCGCGGATTCGCGGGACACGCGCGAGCCAGCCCGGTGCGCCTTCTCGCGGACGGCCGAATGAGCGAGTCCCGACCCAGCGGTGACCTCGGTATTCGTGCCACTCGCGGTGTCTTGTGGACCGGTGCCGGACAGATCTTGCGCCAGGTGGTGCAGATCGTCGGCTCGATCGTGCTCGCGCGGCTGCTCGCGCCCAACGACTTCGGGCTGCTCGGCATGGCCATGTTCTTCGTCGGCATCGGCCAGTTGTTCGCGGACTTCGGCATCGGGTCGGCAATCGTGCACGCACGTTCGGAGGATCGGATCGTGCTCTCGTCGTGCTTCTGGCTCAACGTAGCCGTGGCATCGGTGCTCGCGCTTGTCCTGCTTGGAGCCTCGCCGCTGATTGCCGATTTCTACCGTAGGCCGGATCTCACCTCGGTGGTCGCAGTGCTCGCGCTCAACCTCATGCTCGCCGGCCTGCAAGTGGTGCCTCAAGCGCTGTTGTTCCGGGACATGCGCTTTGGCGATCTTGCCAGGGCCCAGGTGCTGGGAAGTCTTGCCGGAGCGATCGTCGCAATCGCGTTCGCGTGGTTGGGTGCCGGCGTGTGGGCGTTGGTGGCGCAGCCGCTGGTCGGGTCCACGGTCGCCCTGCTCATCAGCATGGCGGCGCTCTCGTGGCGACCGCGCTTCGAGTTCTCGTGGCCACTCGTCGAGCCGCTCGCCCGATTCAGCTTCGCGCTTCTCGGGACCAATCTCGTCGGCTACGCCAACCGGAACGTCGACAGTCTGCTCGTGGGCCGGTTCCTCGGCGCCTCGGCGCTGGGTCTGTACTCGATGGCAATCCAGCTCATGCTCTATCCGCTGCAGCAGGTCAGCTCGGTGATCGTACGGGTGCTGTTTCCGACGCTGGTGCAGATCCGTGGAGATCTGCCGCGCTTCCGCTCGGCATACCTGCGCGCCGTGGGTGCGATTGCAGTGGTCGCGTTTCCCATGATGGGCGGTCTGTTTGCCGTCGCCGACGATTTCGTGACGGTCGTATTCGGGCCCGGATGGATCGGAATGACCCCGGTGCTTAGGGTGTTGTCGTGGGTTGGCATGCTGCAGAGCGTGGGCACGACGGTAGGCGTCATCTATCTCGCGACCGGGCGTCCGGCGATCGCGCTCCGGGTGACCGTCGTTGCCGCGCCTCTGCTGATCGGAGGGATGGCCGCCGGGCTGCCGTGGGGCATACTCGGCGTCGCCATCGGCTACGCCGCGGCGAGCCTGCTGCTTTTCTACTATTCGGCAGGTACGGCGTTTGGCCTGGTGTACATTAGCCTGCGCGAGCTGCACGAGGTGGTCTATCGGCCGCTGCTCAGTACGCTCGTGATGGTCGGAGCGGTAACGCTGACCAAATCCATGATTCCGGATGTGCCGACGTCGATTCGGCTTGCCATCGCCGTAACATCCGGCGTCGTCGCTTACGTCGCCCTATCGTTGCTTCTCAACCGCCGCCAACTCATGGAAATATTCGCTCTGGTCAAGTCCGCCGCCGGACGAGCAGGCGCGTGAAGGCTGTGTCCGCATTTGTGCGCAGCAATGCCGCAGGGCCCGATCCACAGGCATGCCCGATATGCGCGGCGGCGCGCCCTCGATCGTGGGGTGCCGTGGACGACTTTGGGCTGCAACGCTGCCGTTCGTGCGCGCACGTTTACGTCGCACCGCCGGTGCCCGACCATGTCCTCGAGGAGGCATACGAGGAGGGCTACTACAGGGCAACCGACACCGGCGACGCCAGCCGCGGCGCCGTGGGTTACGAGGACTACCTGCAGAACGCGCAGTTGCGAATCCGTGGGTTCGATCAGCGACTGTCCGAGCTCGAGCGCTTTGTGTCGCCACCGGGTCGTGTGCTGGACTTCGGCTGCGCCGTGGGCCTTTTCGTTCGCGCGGCGCAGGATCGCGGGTGGCGCGCGGTCGGCTACGACCGCTCGCAGTGGGCGGCTCGCTACGGTCGCGATATGCTGGGCGTGACGATCGAGTGCGGCGCGTTGCCGAAATTCGAAGACAGTAGCTTCGATCTTGTTACGTTGTGGGACTGTATCGAACACCTGCCGAACCCGCGTGCCGTGCTCGCGCAGGCTCGCCAGTGGCTGCGGCCCGGCGGATGGCTCGCGCTCAATACCGTCAACTCGTCGTCGTTGGGCGCACGACTCGCGGGTAGAGCCTGGCGCCATATCGCACCTCCGTTCCACCTGCACCTGTTCTCGACCGCCTCGCTGCGAGCACTGCTGACTCAGGAAGGATTTGCGGTCGCTCACGCGCAATGCGAGGGTGTGGTGTTGCGGGCGGAGAAGGATTCGGACCACGCTGGTGGCATCAGGGCCGTCGCCGATGACCTGCTTTGTCACTGGCGCTTGCGTCCGCTCGCGACGGCGCTGAACCTTCGCGATGAGCAGTGTCTCGTTGCACAGCGCCGGTCCTGATGCGGCTCGTGACCCGGCTTCAAAGCTTGTTTCGCGCGAGGTTCGAGCGTACGGACGCTTCGGCTGGACGCCGGGTCGGCGCCGATCGGGGCGCGTCGTTGCAGGTCGACCTGCCGGATCAAGCCGGATGGCAGCGAGCCCTTGAGTCGCTGCCGGCGTACTCGTTCTTCGCCACGCCCCGCTTCGTCAACGCGTGGATCCGCCATTTCGATCCCACGGCCCGCGCCCGCGTCGCCCGCATTCGGCACGCCGGCGGCGGCTGGCGTCTGGCAGCGTTCGTCGAGTCGCGCATTTCCCGCCTCGGCACGCTTGCGCTGGTCGGCGTACCGGACGGCGGCTACGGCGTCGTTGGTGCAGGGCCGATGCCGCCCGAGTGGTTGGCCGCGATGTGCTCCGTGCTCGGCACCTCGCGGGTGGAGACGATCGAGCTCACCATCGGGCCTGGCCTGCAAGAGGGGGAACCGCGCGGCGTCTGGCACGCCGAGCAAACGGCCTGGATGATCGACACGCACGAAGGCTTCGACGCATGGTGGAACGGGTGCCTGGACAAGCGCGTGCGCCGCCAGATCACGAGAAGCGAGGAGGAGGGTGTGCGCACGCGGGCGTGCGGGGTGGAAGGACTGGATGCATTCTTCGCGATGTACGAGCAAAGCCTGCGTGCGAACCCAAAGCGCACGCATTCGTATCCCAAGGCGTTCCTGCGCGACCTGATCGACGGGCGCGGCCCGGGCGAGGCGTCGCTCTACCTCACGTATCGCGGCGACTGCGTCATTGCCGGCGGGCTGCTGCTACGCGGCGGCAGCGAAGCGCTCGCATGGATCGGCGCCATGGATCGCAGTCAGGGCGCCGTGTACGGCAACGAGAACCGGCACACGAGCGTCCTGCGCGACCTTGTCGCATCCGGCGCGCGGCGCTACAACCTGGGTGCCGCTCCGGCGCTGCCGGAGGTCGCCGCGTTCAAGCGCAAGCTCGGCGCGCAGCCCGTGCCATACCACATCGTGCGCTGGCAAAGCCCGCTTTGGGCGAGACTGCGCACGTGGCAAGGCCGTCAGCAATGATGGAGAGGCTGCGTGTTCCCCTGTGGCTCGCCGGACAGCCGCAGTTGGCGCGGCCCATTGTCGTGTTCCAAAGCGACGATTGGGGATACACGTCGGCGCGCGACAAAGACACGCTGTGCGCCATCTGGCCGCAGGCACTCGCCTCCGAGGGGCCGTGGGCGCGTGACTCTCGCGAGTCGGTGGCGGACGTCGAAGCGTTGGCAAGCGTGCTTGCCGCGTTTCGGGATTCCGATGGGCGTGCGCCCTGCTTCACCTTGAACTACGTTGTGCACGAACCGGATTACGACGCCATCGAGGTCTCCAGACTCGCGCGCTACGAGTCCCTGCCGCAGCGCCGTGACGATGCGATGTGCGCCGTATCCGAATTCGCGTCCCGCGCGCGCGTGTTCGAGCCTGCGTTGCACGGCGCGGAGCACGTCTCGCCGGAGCGATGGCTCGCGCGGCTGCGTGCAGGCGACCCGGATCTGCTCGCCTTCTTCCGCGGCCGTGTCATGCCGCCGCCCGCACTCGTGGCCCGGCACGCGGGGCTGGGCGCTGCGTACCTGCCCGTGACCGAATCGGAACGGCAGGCTGCTTCGCCTGAGGTGCGGGTCGCGGGTGCGGCGCACGCGTTCGATCGTTTGTTCGGCGAGGGTGCGCTGGGCTTCGTAGCGCCGAATCACGCCTGGGAGCCGGCGCTGGAGGAAGTCCTAGCTGCGGAAGGTGTGCGCTATCTGCAGGCTGCGCAGTATTGCTATCCGTCGTGGCAAGCATTCGAGGATCGGCAGTGGCGGCCGAACCGCGCGGGCACGCTCGGACGCGGCGGCGTGTGCTATCAGACCCGGACGGTGGACTTCGAGCCAGCGGTGCATCCCGACCGCGCCCGCCGCGCCATGCAGCGTGCCTGCCTGCTCGCCGAGCGGCGGATTCCCGTGGTTGTCAACACGCATCGCGTCAACTACGTGGGAGCTATGGATAGCGACGCCAGCCAGCGCTCGCGCGATGCACTGCGCGAACTGCTCTCGCGCCTGCTCGACCGGACTGCTGACCTGTGCTTCGTGACGAGCGCGGAGCTCGACGAGACGCTGCGAAGCCGCGCCAGCTTCCGCGCATCATGGGCTGCGCGCGGCCGCCGGCTCATCGGCGACGTGGTGCGGGTAGGATTACGCAAGGATGCGTTTGAGGATGTCGAGTAGCCTGCGGCGGGCTGTGCGGTAACCTATAGGATCAGGAGAGCGTTTCATGTCGGATCGCGTGTTGGCAACCGGCGCCGGCGGATTCATCGGCAGCCACCTTGTCGAGCGCCTCGTGCGCGAGGGCACGCGGGTGCGCGCCTTCGTTCACTACAATTCGCGCAACGATTGGGGAAATCTCGAGCTGATCGAGCCCGCGATCAAGAGCGAGGTCGAAGTCGTCACCGGCGACGTCGCGGATCCTTTTTCCGTGCGCAATGCGATGCGCGGCGTGCGGACTGTCTACCACCTGTCGTCGCTCATCGCGATTCCATACTCCTACGTCGCCCCCCAGAGCTACGTGACCACTAACGTGCAGGGCGCCATCAACGTGCTGCAGGCGGCGCGCGAGGAAGGCGTGGAACGCGTGGTGCACACGTCGACGAGTGAGTGCTACGGCACGGCTAGGTACGTGCCGATCGACGAAGCGCATCCGCTGCAGGGGCAATCGCCCTACGCGGCGAGCAAGATCGGCGCCGACATGATCGCCGAGAGCTATTGGCGTTCGTTTGGGCTGCCGGTGGCGACGATTCGGCCGTTCAACACCTTCGGGCCGCGGCAATCCGCACGCGCGGTGATTCCCACGATCATCTCCCAAGCACTCAAGGGCGGGCCGATCAGGCTTGGCGCGCTAACGCCGACGCGCGACATGAACTATGTCGATAATACCGTGGACGGCTTCATCGCGATCGCGACGAGACCCTCGGCGGTCGGTGAAGTGATCAACATCGGCTCCGGCCGGGAGATAAGCATCGCCGACCTCGCGCGGCTGATCGTCAAGCTGATCGGAACGCACGCGGAAGTTGTGAACGAGGCGGACCGGCTGCGGCCTGCAGCGAGCGAAGTGGAGCGCCTGCTGTGCAACAACGAGAAGGCGGGCCGCCTCACTGGCTGGACGCCGGCGGTCGACCTCGAGGAAGGCCTGCGCCGTACGATCGAGTGGGTTGCCCGGAATCTCGATCGCTTCAAGACGCACGTTTACAACGTATGACGGAGGCACGATGCGCGCAGTAATTCTCGCAGGCGGAAAGGGCCAGCGGCTGCGCCCGTACACGACGCTCCTGCCGAAGCCGTTGATGCCCATAGGCGACATGCCGATTCTCGAGGTCGTGCTGCGCCAGCTCAAGCGAGCGGGCGTGATGCACGTCACCATGGCGGTGGGCCACCTCGCCGAGCTCCTGCAGGCGTTTTTCGGCGACGGACGCAGGCTTGGGCTCGCGATCGACTACTCACTGGAGGAGCGCCCGCTCGGGACTGTGGGGCCGCTGACGCTGATACCGGGACTCCTCGACGAGGGCACGTTTCTCATGATGAACGGTGACATCCTCACCACGTTGGACTACGAATCGCTCGTCCGCCACCACCGGCAAAGCGGGGCAATCGCCACGATTGCCACCTACGAGCGCAAGGTGAAGATCGATTTCGGCGTGATCGAAACCGATGACAATGGGTGGCTGAACGGCTACGTGGAGAAGCCTTCGTTCGACTATCGCGTCAGCATGGGCGTCTATTGCTTCGACTCGCGCGTGCTCGCGCGGCTCGAGCACAACCAGCACCTCGACTTCCCGGACCTCATCAAGAGGTTAATCGCGGACGGCGAAAGGGTTGCTTCGTTTCCTTTCGACGGCTACTGGCTGGACATCGGCCGCCCGGATGACTATGCGGTCGCCATCGACCAGTTCGAGTCCCAGCGTGCGTTGTTCTTACCGGAAGGAGTGTGACGATGGAATGGAAAGTGCCTTTGTTCGATCCGGATATCGGCGAGGCCGAAATTGCCGGCATCAACGAAGTACTCCGGTCCAAATGGCTGACCATGGGAGAGCGGACGACCCGGTTCGAGGAGCGCTTCTCGGAGCTCGTCGGCGTTCCGCACGCCATCGCCCTCAACAGCGCGACGGCGGCGCTGCACCTCGCACTGGCCGCGCTCGACATCGGCCCCGGGGACGACGTCGTCCTGCCCTCGCTGACGTTCGTCGCGACGGCCAACGCCGTGCGCTATTGTGGCGCCCGACCCGTCTTCGCCGACATCGAATCGTACGACTGCTGGAATGTAAGCGCGGCGAGCATCGAAGCGGCGCTCACCCCCGCCACGTGCGCCATCGTGGTGGTGCATTACGCAGGCTATCCTTGCGACATGCCAGCAATCACGAAGCTCGCGCGCGAGCGTGGCCTTGCCGTGGTCGAGGATGCCGCGCATGCGCCGGGCGGATCGCTCGCCGGGCGCGCGATGGGCGCGTGGAGCGATGCCGGCTGCTTCAGCTTCTTTTCGAACAAGAACATGACCACTGCCGAGGGCGGCATGCTGACGACGGCGCGGGCGGACGTTGCCGAGCGCGTGCGCAAGCTGCGCTCGCACGGCATGACCACGCTCACACTGGACCGGCACAAGGGCCACGCGTTCAGCTACGATGTGGTCTCGCTCGGCTACAACTACCGCATGAGCGAGCTCAACGCGGCGCTCGGCCTCGCTCAACTCGACCGCCTCGGCCACGGCAACGCCCAGCGGCGGCGCCACGTCGCGCGCTATCGCGAGCGCCTCGCCGGTATCGCCGGACTGTCGGCGCCGTTCGCGCAGTTCGCGGGCGAAGCTACGTACCACATCATGCCGGTGCTGCTGCCGCGCGCTGCGGTACGCGCCGAGGTGATGAAGCACATGATGGCGTGCGGCATCCAGACCAGCATCCATTATCGCCCCATCGACACCTTCAGCGCGTACGTTGCCGCGGGCCTGGGCCCGAGCGCGACGCTGCCGCTCACGCACGACGTGGGCGCCAGGGGCCTGACATTGCCTCTGTATCCGGGGCTGAGCGAGCAGCAGGTCGATTACATATGCGCATCGCTCTCGGACGCGCTCTCTGCTGCCGAGCGCGCCGCCTGACTCGCGCGTGCGCCCGCTTCGCCTGTGCTTCGTCGGCTGGGGCGACCACGTCCACGTCGAGCGTTGGGCGGGTTGGTTCGCCCGGGCAGGGCATGAAGTATCGATCGTAACGTTTACCGAACAAGGCCGGTACCCTCCTGGCGTGAGGCAGTACCGGGTCGGCCTGAAGGGTCGTGGCCCGCGCTGGGTCGAGCTCAAGCTGCGCTATCTCTTCGCACGCATCAAGCCCGACCTCGTGCACGTGCACTGGGCGCACTTCGCGGTGCCGGTGCGGCGCGTATGGCGCGGGCCGCTGGTGGTGAGCGCATGGGGATCCGACGTTTACCGGCGCGACCAGTTCACCGATCGCGAATGGGCCGATCTTGCGCACACGCTGCAGGCGGTGGACCTCGTGACGTGCGATTCGGACGATCTGGCGACCGCGATTCACCGCGAGCTGGCCGTCTCGCGGAATCGTGTCGTCGTGATCCAGTGGGGGGTCGACACGGGACTGTTTTCCCCCGAGGGTGACGACCTGCGTACCGAACTCGACCTGCACCGGCGCGCAGTCGTATTCAGCGCGCGCAACTTCACGCCTTTGTACAACCAGGAGAATATTGTCGAGGCGTTTGCGCAGCTGTATCGCGAGCGGCCCGATGCGTTCCTGCTTATGAAAAACTACGGCGGCGATGCCGACTACGTGGCGAAGATCCGCGGGGCGATCCGCGATCGTGGCCTGGAGACGCATTCGCACATCGTCGAGACCGTGGCGTACGAGGCGATGCCCGCGCTGTACCGCACTGCGGATGTCACCGTGTCGATTCCGTTCTCGGACGCAACCCCGATGGCACTCCTGGAGGCAATGGCCTGCGGCTGCGTGCCTGTGGTGTCCAACTTGCCGTCGCTGCGCGAGTGGGTCGTGGATGGCGAGAACGGGTTCCTCGTCGATCCGCGTGACACTGCCTCCATACGGCAGGCGATGCACCATGCCCTTGCGCCTGGCCGCCAGGGGCTCGCGAACGCCGCGATCGCGGTAGTGAGGACCAAAGCCGACCAGCGAACCCACATGGGTCTCGCCGATGACTACTATCGACGATTGATGCGCAACTAACGATCATGGTGGCTGGCACCACCCCTGAAGATGAAAGACACTTCGGGAGCATCGCATCTTTCACGCTAAATTTAGGTAGGCGCGGACGGCTGGCGCTGTATGCGACACTTCCGGGAGTGCGGCGAGTCGAAAGTCGACGATGCAGGCGATGTTCGGAGTGTGGTACACGATTTGCTTGCGCAACTCGCTGATCCAACGTGGACTGAACGTGAATGCACGGCGGTGCGATGGTCGTGGACGCATTGTCGTAAGGAAAGGTTCGTCATGCCCTTAGCGTCCCGCGCCTGGAACAGCGGCACCGCGATGTTTGCCGCGCTATTGCTCTCGACAGCGCTTCACGCGCAACCGAACCTCAGCAGTCTGATTGACACTCTCGCGGCGACACCTGAGCGTAGCTGGGTCCGCGTCAACCTGAACTTGTACTCGGATGTCTGGGCCCCCGCGGACCTGCGACCGCTCAACCTCGCGTCGAATCCGACGCCCGAGAAGATCATCATCGCCTGGAGTTCGTTCGCGTGGGACAGCAAGCGAGGCAGGCTCATGCTGTACGGGGGCGGGCACGCCAACTACAGCGGCAACGACATGTACATCTGGGACGGTCCAACTCAGCTATGGATGCGCGGCTCGCTGCCGAGTGAGATCACGCTTACGCCGAACGGCTTCCACACGGCTATCGACGGCGTGGACAACGCGCCCGTTTCGGCGCACACCTACGACAACAGCCTGTACCTGCCGATCATCGACCGCTTCATCACCTTCGGCGGCGCAAGCTACAACACGGGTAACCCCTATGCCCGTCCGCTCACGCCCACCACGGCGGCGTTTACGGGGCCCTATCTGTTCGATCCTGCGAAGGCCGACGGCAACAAGGTCGGCGGCAGCACGGGATCGCATGTCAAGCGGGTTGCGCCGCATCCCGAGATCCTCGGCGGCAACATGTGGATCAACCGCGACCAGCACAAAGGCACCGTGCTCGGCACGCCGCCGTCCAGCCACATCAACGGGATGACGGCTTACGCTACCGAGAATGGCAGGGACGTGATCTACGTCGGGGCGCGCTCGGGGCAGGGGACGGATCTGAATCTGTACCGGTACACGATCAACGACTTCAACGACATCACGCAGGACACATGGGAGCAGGTGGGTCTGTATTGGGGCGGCCCGACGATGCAGGGGGCGGGCGGCTACGACCCCATCGCGAAGCTATTCGTGCGCACTGGAACGCAGACGCAACCGATCGCGTACTGGGATCTCAACTTCGCAGCCCCCAACAACAAGGACACGGTCACTACGCCGACCGACCTCTCCGGCGGGTTCGACTTCAACCGGTTGGTGCTTTCCGGCATGGACTTCGATCCGATCCGGGGTGTGTTCGTGATCTGGTATGGCGGCTCCGACGTGTGGGAACTGGAGCCGCCGATCCCAGTCGCCCCGACGGGGTGTACATTCCGTCGCGTGAGCGCGCCGACCGGCCCGGTGCCGACCATGAACGTCGAGACTGGTGTGATGGGCAAGTGGAAGTACATCCCCAACCTCGATGCGTACATGGGTCTGCAGGACGCGCAGAACGGGCACGTGTGGCTGTTCAAGCCCTATAACTGGCAACCGCCATCCGGTCCTCCTTCCAACCTGCCGCCTTCCGTCACCATCACTTCGCCGGGGAACGGGGCCAGTTTCACGCAAGGCACGCCGGTGACGGTGGACGCGACCGCCTCCGATTCGGACGGATCGGTGGCGAAGGTGGACTTCTACAGCGATGGCACGTTGGTCGGCTCCGATACGACGTCG
>JADLEZ010000633.1 GCA_020845855.1 Burkholderiales bacterium | reverse complement strand
TGGCGTGATCTGCGTCACCAGGTCCGACTGCCGCTGATCGGTCGGGACCAGGTCGACGTTGTTGGTGACGGTCTCTTGCAGGCCGATCGACGGCGTCCATGTCCATCGCTGCGCATGGGCTGACTGGGCGTGCGCGGCGCCGGCTGCCGCCGCCAAGGCTAGAGCGATACGCAACGCCGGGGGTGATGGCCGAATTCGCGCTGGAGCCGACTGCGGTCCTGCGCCGGATTCGAAAGCGCCACTACGGAGTGGTGACTTCATCCCCGTAGTACCCGTAGTAGGCACCGACGTCCGTCTTGTCGGCCTTGTTGAGAACCATGAGCACCACGTCGCAGTTCTCGATGGTCGACAGTGCGAGGTTGACCGCCTGCTGGCGCGTGCTGTCGGCGGCCACGACCATGACGATCTGCCCCATGTGCGTGGCCAGGACCCGCGCTTCGGTGGTGGCGAGCAGCGGAGGCGAGTCGAATACGATCACCCGGTCCGGATAGCGCGAGGCGAGCTCGCGCAACAGTGTTGCCATCTGTTCGCTCGCGAGTAGCTCGGTCGCCCGCCGATGCGGGGCGCCGGCCGGGATGATGCTGAGGTTGTGGATGTTGGTGCGAACCAGCACATCGGCCACTTCGAGATCGTCACGGGTCAAAAGCTCGAGCAGCCCCGGCGAATTCCTGGCCCCGAGGCGCTTGGGGAAGTCCGGATGGGCGACGTCGCCGTCCACCAGCAGCACCGTGGTATCGAGCTCCATGGCGATCGACAGCGCGAGGTTGATCGCGGTGAACGTCTTGCCTTCACCCGGCAGCGAGCTCGTCACCATCACGAGGTTGCCGTTCTTCACCCGTGCGCCGGAGCGGCCCAGGGCATTGCGCACGACGGGCCGCTTGATGACGCGGAACTCGTCGGCAATCTGCGTACGCGGCGCATCGGGCGTGACCATCCCCTGGCTCTTCAACCGCTCGAGATCGAGGTCGAGGCGCAGCGGGCCATCGCGCTGCGCGTCCGCTGCGGGGCCGGCCCTTGCCGGTTTCGCGGCGCTGGCGGGCGGGACCGCCGCCGGTGCCTGAGCACCCGCCTCGCGTACGGAGGGCGCGGCCGCGGCTGCCGCGCGCAAGCCGAGCATTGCGGCTTCCGGCGTCGGAATCGCTTCCTTGGCAGGGGTTGCCCCGAGCGCTGCCTCGCTGCCGGCCGCCGGAGCCGCATCGAGCTCCGCGCCCGCACGCTTCAACTCTTCCAGCCGCTTCGCTGCCTGCTCGATCAGGTTCATCGTCGATCCCTATCCTGCGAAGCGCGAAAGCATGCCGGCCATCATGAACACCGCGACGAACGAAACGAGCAGGCTGCCGACGCCACCCGCGAACAGCACGCCGTTACGCCGGCGCGCGCGGCTGAGCGCCGCCGATTGCAGCATGGTGACCATGCCGAGGATCGGCCGCTTGGTGATCTCGCGCAGCGTGCGCGCATCGTGGAACGTGGACAGAAGCTGGCTCGCCACGAAGGCCGCGAGCAGCCCCGCCCCGATCGCGCCGAGGAAGGCCACCAGCAGGAGCTGCGTGCGGGTGGGCGGCACCGGCTCCGGCAGCACGCGCGGCGGATCGATGACGCGGAACTGGGTCCCGCCGAAGTCCTGCACGCCCTCGCCGATGGTGGCGGATTGCTTGCGCGCAAGCAGCGTCTCGTAGACCTTCTTCTGGATCTCGTAATCGCGGTTCAGTTGCGTGTACTCGGCCTCGATTTGCGGCACCATGCGCGCCGAGTTGCGCAACTGCGCGTACTGCGCATCGTACGACGCGACCTTGGCGCGCAGCGACGCGACCTGCGCTTCGGCATCGGCGAGGCTCACCTTGAGCTGCTGGAACACCGGATTGCGGTCGACGCGCGTTTCGGGGTGGGCCTTGGACGCCGCCTGCTGCGCGCGGCGGATCGCCGCCTCTTCCTGCCTGCGCTGCTCCTCCAGCGCCTCGATGTTGCGCTTGGTCTGGATCACGTCGGGGTGCTGGTCCGTGAAGCGGCGCGTGAGGTTGTCGAGCTCGGTGCGCAGCGTTGCAAGCCGCGCGTCGATCGCGGGCACCGAGATGGCGGCCGGCGGCGCCGGCGCCTGCGGCTCCGGCAGCAGGACCGCGGTCTCGCCCGCGAGCTCGCGCTTGTAGGCGTCGCGCGATTCTTCGGCCGCGCGCAGCTCCCGCTTCGCCTCCGAGATGTCCTCCGTGAGCTTGGCGAGCCTGCCGAAGTAATCCGGCCCCCCCTGGCCCGCGACGCCGAGGTACTTCAGGCGGAACTCCTTGAGGCGATTCTCGGCCGCGCGCAAGCTCTCTTCGTACTGCTTGATCTGCTCGTCGACGAAGCGTACCGCGGCCCGCGTGTCCTGGCGCTTGTCCCCCAGGCTCGACTCCATGAAGATCGTGAGCAGCGACTGCACCACCTTGCGCGCCTGCTCCGGGTTGGAGTCGCGGTACGACAGGGCGTAGATATTGCCGGCGCCCGCGCCCAGCTTGAGTTTCGCCGTCACCGAGTCGATGAGATCCTCGCGCGCGGAGGGCGGAACGGCAAGGTCGAGGTCGGCCGCCCGCACGACCTTCTCGACGTTCGGCCGGCTGATGAGCGTGCGGCTCAGCAGCACGACCTGCTGCTCGAGGTTGGGCTGGATCGAGAGCCCTTCCATGAGCGGCCGCAACAGCGTTTGCGTATCCACGTAGACGCGCGCGCTCGCCTCGTAGCGCTCGGGTGTGCGCAGCGCCGCCGTGACTGCCACGATGCCGACGAGCCACGCGACCGCGAGGCCGATCCAGCGCCGGTGCCACATTCCCCGCAGGGTCGTCAGCGCATGCTGGAGGAGTTCGTCCATTGCGACCTTTTCCTTGTCACGCGGCGAGCGCGGATTTAGAACCAGCTTTGCGGAATGATCAGGATGTCGCCCGGGCGCATGTCGACGTTGGCGGTGATATCCCCGCGCTTGACCAAGTCGCGCAGCCGCACGTTGTACGACTTCCCCTCGGCGACGCGATAGATGCTGGCCGCGTTGCCGTCGGCGAAATCGGTGAGCCCGCCGACCTGGATCATGACGTCGAGCACGGACATGTTCTTGCGATAGGCGATGATCTGCGGCTTGGCGGCCTCGCCGATGACGCGCACCTGCTCGCTCGCCGGCCCCACGAAGCTCGTGACGACGACGGTAACCACAGGGTCGCGGATGTACTTGGCCAGCGACTTCTCGAGGTCGCGAGCGAGCTGCGTGGGCGTCTTGCCCAGGGCGTGCACGTCGTCCACCAGCGGGGTGGTAACCTTGCCGTCGGGCCGCACGGGAACCTGCAAGGACAGCTCGGGATTGCGCCAGACGATGATATTGAGCGTGTCGAGCGGGCCGATCAGGTAATCGTAGTCGATGCTGGCAAGATCCCGCGGCGCCGGAGGATGCGGGCTCGCGCAGCCCACCATGACAGCGGCAATTGCCGCCAGCACGACGGCCGTGATACGTTGAAATTGATACATGTTCGCCTCCCGGGGTCGTGCGGTCGACGATCATAACATTGGCATATTTCCGCGCGTCTGTTAACGAGCCCCGTTCATCGATTCCGGGCGATTATTCGCGCGCTGGGCCGCCGCCGGCCGGACGCGTTGTCGAGCACACCGCGTGAGTTACGATTCGTACTGATTTAGGCCATTTGCCCGGCTATCGGGCAAAATGGGCTGCGCCGACACATCTTTCACTTCCCCTTGGACCGTTGCGACGCACTGCTGGTGGACCTGGTGCGGCGGGACTGGGACCCGCGCGCACCGGTTTCCGCCGCGGGCTGGACCGAGGCCGACTGGTCCCGCGTCATCGAATCCGCGCTCGCTCACGGTGTGGCCGGTCTCGTCTGCCGGGCGGTAGCGAGCCTTCCCGCCGGCCAGATCCCTGCCGATCTGCGCAATGCGGCCACGGTCTATCTCGCACGTGCCGACGCGCAGGGGCGCGCGCACGTGGCATGCCTGTTCGACATCTTCGACGCGCTGGACGCCGCCGCGGTTCCGGCGCTCGCGTTCAAGGGCCCCGCGCTCGGCCAGATCGCGTACGGCAGCGCGACGATCCGTCCCAGCCGCGACCTCGACGTGCTCGTTCATCGCGC
>JADLEZ010000632.1 GCA_020845855.1 Burkholderiales bacterium | reverse complement strand
TGTCCTGACTGCGTCATGCCCGCCACGGCGTGTCGGCCAAGTACGCTCGCGCGGCGACGCGCCCTTCGGGCCTTGCCTCGACCTCCGGTCTCGGCCGCCTTGCTCGCTAGGCCCCTGCGCGCTCACGGCTTCGCGCCAAACGCGAGGATCGGCGGCGTCGCGGCCGCCGTGCCCGGCAGCGCCGGCATCGCCGCGAATGCCGGTGCGGTCTCGTCCGCGCCCGCCTCTGCCGCCTCGATGCGCACGCGCACGTCGTACCAGCCGGCCTGGCCGGTGATCGGGTCGGCGTTGGCGATGCGGCGCTCACCCGCGGGCAGCTCCTCGCTGATGAGGTGGTTCAACAGGAACCCGCGCTCGGCCTCGTTGGCGGACACGTCGAGACGCCACGCGCCCGGCGCCTTTCCGATCGCGTTCCAGGTCCACACCGTCGACGGCTCCACCGCTTCGGAATAGCGCGCCATGCAGCGCACGCGTCCCCACGGCGACGCGACCCACATCCAGCCTCCGTCGGCAATGCCGGCATCGCCCGCCGTACGCGGGTTGACGAACAGGTAGTTGTGGGTGTGGATCTGCCGCAGCCACGCGTTCTGCGAGTCCCAGGCGTGATACATCGCCATCGGCCGCTGGGTGATCGCCGCCAGCGGATAGCGCGCGAGGTCGGTCGCTTGCAGTTCGAGCGGCGGGTACCAGGATGGCAGTGGGTCGGCGTAACGCGCCACCCGCTCGCGCAGGTGCTCGGGCGGCTGACGCCCGGGGCGCTTGCCAAGGGCCGCGAGGCGGAACGTCTGCAGTATCTCCGAGTAAAGCTGGATCAGGATCGGCTCGTTGAAGCGGCGCACACGCACCCGCTGCGCCCAGTCCATGTAGCCCTGGTTCCAGTTGCGCATGTACTGGTACGACGCCGGCAGGCGATAGTGATACACGCAGTTGTTCTGCGCGTACTTTTCCCACTGCCCGGGATTCGGCGCGCCCTTCAGGAACTGGTCGCCGTTCGCGCCGCGCCACCCGGACAGAAAGCCGATGCCCGAGTCGGGCTCGGTCTGAAAGCGCACGACGAAGTCGGGATAGTCCTTGAACCTGCGCGAGCCGCCGGCGTCGACGAACGCCGGAAACTTCAAGCGCGAGGCGAGCTCGATCAGCACTTCCTGGAACGGCCGGCACTCGCCCGTGGGCGGCACCACGGGCACCCGCACCGAGTCCACCGGCCCGTCGAACTCCGAGATCGGCCGATCGAGCATCGACATCACGTCGTGGCGCTCGAGGTATGTCGTATCCGGCAGCACGAGGTCGGCGAACGCGGTCGTCTCCGACTGGAACGCGTCGCACACGACCAGGAACGGGATCTTGTAGTCACCGTCCTCGTCGCGGTCGTTCAGCATCCGCCGCACGTCGACCGTGTTCATGGTCGAGTTCCACGCCATGTTGGCCATGAAGATCATGAGCGTGTCGATGCGATACGGGTCGCCGCGCCAGGCGTTGGTGATCACGCTGTGCATGAGGCCGTGCACCGACAGCGGGTACTCCCACGAAAAGCCCTTGTCGATGCGCACGGGCGTGCCGTCATCGTGGATGAAGAGGTCGTCGGGTGACGCGGGCCAGCCCAGCGGGAGGCCGGCCAGCGGCTTGCCCGGCTGCACCGCGGCCGGCGAGTTCGGCGGCTTCGCCGACGGCGGGATCGCCCGCGGGAACGGCGCCTTGTGGCGGAACCCGCCCGGGCGGTCGATGGTACCGAGCAGCGACATCAGGATCGCGAGCGCGCGCACGGTCTGGAATCCATTGGAATGCGCGGCGAGTCCGCGCATCGCGTGGAAGGCGACCGGGTTGCCGGTGACGGTCTCGTGCTCGACACCCCACGTGTCGGTCCACGGGATCGGCAGCTCGACCTTCTGGTCGCGCGCGGTCACGCCCATCTCGTGCGCGAGGCGGCGGATCGTCGCCGCGGGGATGCCGGTGATGGGCGCGGCCCATTCGGGCGTGCAGTCGCGCGTGCGCTCCTCGAGCAGCGCGAACACCGGGACCACCGGCGTGGTATCGGGCAGCGTGTAGTTGCCGAACAGGCTCGGGTCGGCGCCCGGCGTGTGGGTGGCCACCGGTCGATCGGTCGCGCGGTCCCACCAAAGCTTGTTCTGCGGGTACAGCGGGTTGACTTCCGGGCTCGCCGCGTCGCGCACGAGCATGCCGAAGGCAGCGCTGTCGACATCGCTGTTCACGAGCTGGCCAGCGTTGGTGTAGCGCACGAGGAAGTCGCGGTCGTACAAGCCGGTGGCGATGAGCTCGTGGATGATCGCGAGCAGCAGCGCGCCATCGGTGCCTGGCTTGATCGGCACCCATTCGTCGGCAATGGCGGAGTAGCCCGTGCGCACCGGGTTGATCGACACGAAGCGGCCGCCGGCGCGCTTGAATTTCGAAATCGCGATCTTCAGCGGATTGGAGTGGTGATCCTCCGCGGTACCGATCATCACGAACAGCCTCGCGCGCTCGAGATCGGGGCCGCCGAATTCCCAGAACGAGCCGCCGATGGTGTAGATCATGCCGGCGGCCATGTTGACCGAGCAAAAGCCGCCGTGCGCCGCGTAGTTGGGCGTGCCGAACTGGCGCGCGAACAGGCCCGTGAGCGCCTGCATCTGGTCGCGGCCGGTGAAGAGCGCGAACTTCTTTGGATCGGTAGCCCGGATACGCCCCAGGCGTTCCTCGAGCATCGCGAACGCCTCGTCCCAGGTGATCGGCTCGAACTCGCCCGCGCCCCGCTCGGCGCCGGCCTTGCGCCGCAGCGGCTGCGTAAGCCGCGCCGGCGAATACTGCTTCATGATCCCCGACGCGCCCTTGGCGCAGATCACGCCGCGGTTGATCGGGTGCTCCGGGTTGCCGTCGATGTAGCGCACCTGCCCTTCGCACAGGTGGACGCGGATGCCGCAACGGCACGCGCACATATAGCAGGTGGTCTTGCGGATGTCAGTGCTCGACAAATCCCTTCCCCTTGCTTGCGGCTGCCCATTCTACCGCCGGACCAAGTCAGGCGGCGCGCCCGGCCATGCTAACCTACGTACGAGCACGTGGTTTACCTTTAACCCTACGATGAACGACGCCACCTCCCTCGCCATCCCCACTCCTCCGCAAGGGATTACCTCGAAGCTCGCGAGCCTGCTGCAGACCTTCGCCACGCGCTCGAGCGTTCCCTTTCGCATCGTGTTCGCCGACGGGCGCGAGTTTCGTGCGGGAGGTGCCGAGCCCGCGTTCACGCTGCGCTTCCGCACCCGCAAGGCGCAGACGGCTCCCGCACTGTTCGGGCACGTCGCCCTGCTCGAAGGATACTTCGACGGTTCCGTCGACATCGAAGGCGACTTCGCGATGGCGTTTCGCGCCGGGATGGACGCGGGCAGCGACGCCAACGGGCAGCCGCTGGTGCGCATGCGCAACCGCTGGCACGAGCTCAAGTACTCCAACGCCAGCATCGAGCAAGCCAAGAAGAACGCCGAGTTCCACTACGACCTACCCTACGATTTCTACAAGCTGTGGCTCGACCGCGACTGGATGATGTACACCTGCGGCTACTGGCGCGAGGGCACGACCACCGTCGAGGAAGCGCAGCGCAACAAGATCGAGCACGTCTGCCGCAAGGTGGGTCTGACGGCCGGCGAGACCTTCGTCGACGTGGGCTGCGGTTTCGGCGGCCTCCTCTTCTACGCCCTCGAGCGGCATGGGGCGCTGGGCACCGGCATCAACACGGCGTCGCGGCAGCTCGCCGACCTGCGCCGCGAAGTCGAGCGTCGCGGCCTGTCCGACAAGATCAAGCTCGTGGAGTGCGACTTCCGCCGCATCCCCGGGCAGTACGACAAGCTCCTGTCCATCGGCACGCTGGAGCACGCGGGGCGCGACCAGCTCGCCCAAGTCGTGAAGGGACACGCCGATGCGATGAAGCCCGGCGCGCTGGGCGTCATTCATTTCATCGGCCACGTCGGCGCTTTCGACACCGAGTTCTACATCCGCAAGCACATCTTCCCCGGCGGCTGGATCCCGAGCCTCGCGCAGGCGATCGAGGCGATGGAGCGCGCGGGGCTCGAGGTTATCGACGTCGAGAACTTGCGCCGCCATTACGCGCTGACGCTCGACGCCTGGGCGACGCGCTTCGACGCGAACTGGGACGCGATCCATACGCTGGATCCCGTGAAGTTCGACGAACGGTTCCGCCGCACCTGGCGCACGTACCTGTGGTCCTGCGCCGAGATGTTCCGCTCGCCCAAGGGCCACACGCATCTTTTCCAGGTGGTCGTCGCGAAGGGCAACATCGGCTCGAACTACCCGATGAGCCGCGGCTTCCTGTATCGGTGAGCGCCGGGGCCGTCCTGACCTACGAGGACAAGCGCGCGCGCCTGGCGGCTTCCCTTGCAGGCGGGCAGCGCTTCGGCCTCGCTAAGGCGACCTCCAACCTGTTCCGCGACCGCGCGCCGCGCGCGGCGCCGCGGGTCGACCTGTCGAACTTCAACGCGGTGGTCGCGGTCGATGCGGCTGCCGGGACGGTCACCGCGGAAGGTATGACTCCCTTCGTCGACCTCGCCGACGCCACCCTCGCGCACGGCACGATGCCGGCGGTGGTTCCGCAGCTTAAGTCGATCACGCTGGGCGGCGCGGTGTCGGGCGTGGGCATCGAGGCAACCTCGTTCCGCCACGGCCTCGTGCACGAGACGATTCATGCGATGGACGTGCTCACCGGCGACGGACGCATCGTCACCTGCACGCCGGACAACGAGCACCGCGACCTGTTTCACGGCCTGCCCAATTCGTACGGCACGCTGGGTTACGCGCTGCGGCTGACGGCGCGCACGTTGCCGGTCCGGCGCTTCGTGGCAGTGACGCATCGCAAGTTCAGCGGCGCGGCGGCGTTCTTCGCGGCGATCGCGGACAGCCTCGCCGATCCGTCCATCGACTTCCTCGACGGCGTCGTGTTCGGGCGCGACGAGATGGTGCTGTCGCGCGGGTGCTTCGCCGACGAGGCGCCGTACACGAGCGACTATACCTACGAGCGCATCTACTACCGGTCGCTGCGCGAGCGCGACTCGGACTTCCTCGCCACCCGCGACTACCTATGGCGCTGGGACACCGACTGGTTCTGGTGCTCGCAGAACTTGGGCGCGCAGAACCCGCTCTTGCGGCGCCTGTACGGCCGGCAGCGCCTGAACTCGGTCTTCTACCAGAAGGTCATGCGCTGGAACACGAAGTGGAGGCTCGGCGC
>JADLEZ010000631.1 GCA_020845855.1 Burkholderiales bacterium | reverse complement strand
GCCAGCGACTCCATGAGCATTCGCCAGCCCTTGCCGATCATCGCCTCCCCGCCGATCACCCAGTCGATGGGGATGAACACGTCGCGGCCGGAAACCGGCCCGTTCTGGAACACCCAATTGAGCGGCATGTGGCGGCGGCCGATCACGACCCCCGGGTACGTCGCGGGAATGAGCGCGCAGGTGATGCCCAGGTCTTCCTTGTCGCCGAGGAGATGCTCGGGGTCGTGCACGCGGAAGGCGAGCCCGACCAGGGTGGCCACCGGCGCCAGCGTGATGTAGCGCTTTTCGAACGTGATCGACAGCCCGAGGACGCGCCTTCCCTCGTGCTCGCCCCAGCACACATTTGCGCGGTCGGTCATCGCCGCGGCGTCGGAGCCGGCGTACGGACTGGTGAGCGCGAAGCAGGGAATGTCGATGCCCTTGGCGAGTCGCGGCAGGTAGTACTGCTTTTGCGCCTCCGTCCCGTAGTGCAACAGGAGCTCGCCCGGCCCGAGCGAATTGGGCACCATCACCGTCACCGCCGTGGTGCCCGAACGCGTCGAGAGCTTGGTGATCACCTGCGAGTGCGCGTACGCGGAAAAGCCCAGCCCGCCGTACTCCTTCGGGATGATCATGCCGAAGAAGCCCTTGTCCTTGATGAACTGCCAAGCGGCAGGCGGCAGGTCGCGGTAGACACTGCTCGCCTCCCAGTCGGAGGTCATCGCGCACAGCGCTTCGGTTTCCTCGTCGAGGAAGCGCTGCTCCTCGGCGGTGAGCGACGGCGCGGGTGTCGCAAGCAGGCGCGCCCAGTCCGGACGCCCCGAGAAGAGCTCGCCATCCCACCACACGGTGCCCGCCTCGAGCGCGTCGCGCTCGGTTTGCGACATCGGGGGCATGACCTTGCGATACACGCGCAGCACCTGGTCGCTGACGAGTCGGCGGCGAAGCGCCGGCACGCCCAGAACCGCCACGGTCGCGGCGACCAGTACGGCTAGGATGACTAGAAACGTGACCATGGCAACTCCTATATGGTGTCAGCCGAGCGCAATATCAAACTCGCGCGTGACGTCGGAGAGCTCCGGGAGCGGTGCGTTGAGGCCGGCGAGCAGGAAGGGCGCCAAGCGCCGCAGCAGGATCTCGTCGTTCTCGGTCTCGACCGGGTTCAACTCCGCGATGATCTTCAGCGCGTCGGTGCCGGCGAGCGTGTAGGAGAGCGCGCCCATGATGAAGTGCAGGCGCCACGACAATTCCTTGCGCGGAAGCTGCGGCAGCGCCCGCGCGAAGGCGTCCTTGAAGCGCGCGATCATGGGCGCGTACTGCACGGACAGGAACTTTCGGATGAACGGCGCGGGGTCCGCGTAGGCGCGGCCGAGCAAGCGCAGGAAGTTGACACCGCCGCGCGCGGGATCACGCGCGAGCTCGAGCGCGGGAATGAACAGCGCGGCGAGGATGCGGTCGCAGGGGCCCGCGGAAGGCGCGGCCGCCGCCTCGAAGCGGTCGAGCAGCGCCAGCCGCGCCTGGTTCATGGGATCGAGCCGGCGCGTGAGCACGGTCTGGAAAAGCTCCTCCTTGGTGCCGAAGTGATAATTGACGGCCGCCAAGTTGACGCCGGCGCCGCCGGTGATGAGGCGCAGGCTGGTGGCCTCGAAGCCGTGCTCCATGAACAGCGCCTCGGCCGCATCGAGGATGCGCGCCTTGGTGGCGTCGCCTAGTTGAATCACTTTGGCGGCCATTTGCGCTCCCTTGCTTAAGTTCAGTTGTTCTACACCTTCGAGTGCACGTGCTCGGTATTATTCAAACGTTCGTTTTAATTTTACGTTTGTGCGAACCGACGTGTCAAGAACCGACTGTGTCAAGTGGCCAGTCCTCAGTTTTGTAAGCGTGCGCTTACTGTCGCCGAAATCCTTGGTACGTCGTCTCTATTCGCGCCGTAAACTCCTGTTGCAGCAGCAGGCGCTCGAGCCTGAGGCTCGGCATATACTTCGCCCCTTCAGGAGGATACCGACATGGCGACCATCTCGATCGCGCGCACGCACAAGCTTACGCAGCGGAAGGCGAAGGGCGTCGCGGAGAAGATCGCCAAGGATCTGCGGAAACGCTTCGACCTCGAATACGCGTGGGCGGGAGACCGCATCGAGTTCGAGCGCCCGGGTGTCAGCGGCACCATGAGCGTGGGCAAGGACAGGATCGCGCTGGACGTGAGTCTCGGGTGGCTGCTGACCCCGCTCAAGCCCACGATCGAGCGGGAGATCGAGGCGCAGCTCGACAAGCTGGTGGGCGAAGCCTAGCGTCCCGGTTCAGCGGCGGGTCGCGCAGCGACCGTCCTCTGCAACCGGTTGTTGGACAGCCGGTACTCCCGTTCTTCTCTACTCGATGACATCGTTGAGCACTCTTCTGGGCGTGTGCGAAATCTCTTCGAGGGGGTAGCCCAGTCGTGCGGCATCGCCTTCGGCGACGAGGCCCGCTGCCTGGTGCCTCGCTTCTTCGCCCAAGAGCGGTACCAAACGTGCACCTTCTCGTTTCGCCGCGTCAATCAACTGCTCGAGCGTGGATGCACTCACCTCGCGGAGCGCAAAGCGTTTCCGGTACGTGCACCGAGTTTCGCTAATGGCAAGCTCCCGGTCCTCGGGGTCGTTCGCTGGCAACGCACGTGTGCGGTCAGCACGTAGATCGATGGCCGACCCTGCTAGGATCCTGTCGGCCTGGAGAGGCGGAAGTTCAGCGGATCGGGGAACGGGTCGTACGATCCGTCGACGATCGCGTCCATGATCTGCGTCTCGCGCTCGTCGATCGTGGCCAGGAACTGCGCAGCGCCGTTCATGTCGCGGAACGCCCCGAACCCGCGCTCCAGGAAGTCCTGGAGCGCCGACATCCCGGCGAGCTTCGCCGGCTGGCGCATCATCGTGAGCGCGGTGCGCACGAACGGCTTGCGCACGTAGCGGTCGAGCGCCGCGCCGATGTCGCCGATGAGCTTGATCTGCCGCCGGCGCATCGGATAGTTGCCGGTGCGCCGGTACGCCTTGCAGTACTCGGCGACGGTGAAGTAGCCGTCCGCGCGCGGCAGCCGCGTCAGCAGCACGCGGTCGAATTCCTGCGACAGCGCGTTCAGCTCGATCGCGAGCGCCGTGGTGGCGATGACCCCCTCGGGCAACACCTTCACCATCACCGGCACGACCCGCGTAAGGTCGGCGTCGCGGCGGCTGAAGTCGGCCCCGCCGTACAGGTCGTTCTGGAAGAACTGGATCGCCGCCGTATACCGCGGGTCTGCCGCGAGGTCGGCGTAGGTCATGCGCAGGCGGCGCGACTGCCACTGCGCCACGCGCTCCAATGCGCCGGCAAGGATCGGATTGTCGCGCCGCTCGTCGTTCGCGCGCGTCACGCGCTCCAACTCGCGCACGAGCGCGTCGCGGGCGGTCGCCGGCGGTAGCGGGTCCTGTTCGGCCATCGGGGCGCGGCATCGCGCACGGACGTTCTGATGCCGAAGTCTAGCAGGCGGCTTCCGCGACATCCGGTCCGCCTGTCGCGTCGCGGTCATTAGATTGTTTCTTCTACCGTCCGTCCCTATTCTGGGATCGTGAAGGTGTCTCGCCGTACGTTCATTACCGCCGGCCTCGTGGGCGCGGCGGCGCTTGTCGCTGCCGGCTGGCTGCGCGGCCCGTACGCGCCCGGCAGCGGCGTGCCGCGGCGCGCGCTCGACGCCGATGGCGAAGCGCTGTTCGGCGCGGTTGCGCCGGTGCTTCTGGCCGGCGCCCTGCCCGCCGGCGCCGAAGCGCGTGCGGCGCTCGACGAAGTCCTCGACGGCATCGATCGCGCCATCGCCGGCCTTTCCCCCGCCGCGCGCGCCGAGCTCGCGCAACTCGTCGCGTTGCTCTCGCTGCCGCCGGTGCGCCTCGGGCTCGCGCGCATCTCGCCGTCGTGGCGGGAAGCCGCACCCGCGGACGTGCGCGCGTTCCTCGATCGCTGCCGCGCGAGCTCCACACTCCTGTTGCGCGCTACCTACGACGCGCTGCACCAGCTCACGTTCGCCGCCTGGTACGGCAACCCGAAATCGTGGCCCGCCATCGGCTATCCCGGACCGCCGGCGCTCGAGCCCGCTTCATGAGGCCGCGAGCGTGGGGGTCGTCGTGACCATCCCGGACCCTATCGAAGCCGGGCTGCGCGCGGGCTGGAAAGTCGTCGACGCATCGAAGCTCGATCGCGACCTCGCCCTGGAAGCGGACGTCGCGATCGTCGGCACCGGCGCCGGCGGCGGCACGGCCGCGGAGATCCTTGCCCAAGCGGGCTTGACGGTCGTGCTTCTGGAAGAGGGCCCGCTGCGCTCGTCGCGCAACTTCCACATGCGCGAAGACGAGGCCTACACGGAGCTCTATCAGGAGTCCGCCGCGCGCAAGACGACGGACAAGGCGATCAATATCCTGCAGGGCCGCTGCGTGGGCGGCGGCACCACGGTCAACTGGACAAGCTCCTTCCGCACCCCACCCGCCACGCTCGAATTCTGGCAACGCCGGTACGGGTTGCGCGAGCTCACGCAAGAGGCGATGGCGCCGTGGTTCGCGCGCATGGAGGAGCGGCTCGCCATCGCGCCCTGGGCCGTCGCGCCCAACGCCAACAACGAGGCGCTCGCGCGCGGCGCGGGCAAGCTCGGCATCGCCACGCCCGTCATCCGCCGCAACGTGAAGGGGTGCTGGAACCTGGGCTACTGCGGCGTGGGCTGCCCCACCAACGCCAAGCAGTCGATGCTGGTGACCACCATCCCGGCAGCACTCGGTCATGGCGCGACGCTCGTGACCCGCGTGCGCGCCGAACGCTTCGTTGCCGGCGGCGACCGGATCGCGGCCCTCGAAGCGCGCGCGATGGACGCCGCCGGCGTCGCGCTATCGCAGCGGCGCGTCACCGTGCGTGCGCGCGCCTACATCGCGGCGGCGGGCGCCATCGGCACGCCGGCCCTGCTCCTGCGCAGCAAGCTCCCCGATCCCAACGGCCTCGTGGGGCGCCGCACGTTCCTGCACCCGACCGTGATATCCGCCGCACTCATGCCCGGCAACGTCGACGGCTTCGCGGGCGCGCCGCAATCGATCTACTCGGATCACTTCCAGGACAATGTCGCGCTCGACGGGCCGATGGGCTTCAAGCTCGAGGTGCCGCCGCTGCATCCGCTCCTGACCGCGACCACGCTACCGGACGACGGCCTGCAGCACGCGTGGTGGATGCGCGACTTCCGGCGCATGCAGGTGGTGCTCGCGCTCCTGCGCGACGGCTTCCATGCCGACAGCCCGGGTGGGACCGTGCGGCTGCGCGACGACGGCACGCCGGAGCTCGACTACCCCCTTACCTCGTACGTGTGGGAGGGCGTGCGCCGCGCGTTCCTGGCGATGGCCGAGATCCAGTTCGCCGCCGGAGCGACCAGCGTGTCACCGGGCCACGGCTACGGCCCGCCGTTCACGAGCTTCGCTACCGCGCGCGCCGCGATCGCGGCCTTCGACCTGCGCCCGCGCTACACCCGTGTAGTGTCCGCGCACGTGATGGGCGGCGCGCCGTTCGGCGCCGACCCGCGCGAGGGCGTGGTCGACTTATCCGGTCGCCACCGCCACTTGCGCAATCTCTACGTGTGCGACGGCTCGCTGTTCCCCACCTCGATCGGCGCCAACCCGCAACTTTCCATCTACGCGTTCGCTGCGCGCATCGCGACCGGCATCGCCGCCTCTCTTTAGTGTGAATGCTCTAGAGATTCGCCCGTAGAGTCGGATGCATCCGCGCGGAAATTCTGGCGCGATCAACGAAAGGAAACCAGGCATGCGTACCACCGAAATGCGCGGCAACTACGTCTTCAACGCCTACCGCCAGGTCTGGCTCGCCGGCCTCGGCGCCGCCGTGGTCACCCGCGACTGGGCGCAGGCGGAAGCCGGCCCCCTGTTCCGCAATCTCGTCAAGGAAGGCACGCTGGTCGAGTCGCGCACCTTCCGTATCGTCGGCGACCGCATCGAAGGCTCGGTCGCCCGCGCCAACGCGGTGTGGATGCGCGCCCGCAGCACGATGAGCAGCACCGTGCGCCAGGCCGCCGACACCGCCGCCACGCTCGTGCAGAACAACCTGCCGAAGTCACTGCCGAAGGTGACGCTGCCGTCGATGCTCGCGCCCGCCAAGCCTGCAAAAAAGCGCGCGGCCAAGCCGGTGCGCACCGCCAAGGTCCGCAAGGCGGTCAAGCGGAAGGCGCGCAAGGCGAAGTAAAAACCGCTACCATTCGGCGCGCAGCGGACGCGAACAGCGCCCCGCGGATACCCGAATGAGGAGCGCCATGCAGGAGAAGCAAGCCTCCGGCCGCACCGCACGCGTCCGGAGGCCGCGCCGCACGCCGGCGCGCAAGGGTAGCCGGCTCGGCCTCGCACTGGCCGGCGGCGGCCCGCTGGGCGGAATCTACGAAGTGGGCGCGCTGCTCGCGCTTTCCGACTCGCTCGACGGCGTGGATTTCAACGCCCTCGACGCGTACGTCGGCGTGTCGTCGGGCAGCTTCGTTGCCGCGGCGCTCGCCAACGGCATCTCGCCGGCGCAGATGTACCGGCTGTTCATCGACGACGGCGCCGACGCCGCGCTCAGGCCCGAGCTGTTCCTCAGGCCCGCGTTCGGCGAGTTCGGCCGCTGCCTCGCGGCCCTGCCCGGCCTCGCCACCCGCGCGGCGTTCCAGTACCTGCGCGACCCGTTCCACCGCGGCGTCATGGAGTCGTTCTCGACGCTCGCGCAGGCGATCCCGACCGGGGTGTTCGACAACCGCGCGATCGACGACTTCCTCGCGCGCCTGTTCACGGCGCCCGGCCGCACCAACGACTTCCGCAAGCTCGCGCGCAAGCTGTTCCTGGTCGCGACCAATCTCGACACCGGCGCCTCGGTGACGTTCGGCCCGCACCAGCACGCGCACGTGCCGATCTCCCGCGCGATTCAAGCGTCGAGCGCGCTGCCGGGGCTGTTCCCGCCGGTTGCCATCGACGGCGAGCACTACGTCGACGGCGCGCTCAACAAGACGCTTCATGCGTCGGTGGCGCTGGACGAGGGCATCGAACTCCTGCTGTGCGTCAATCCGCTCGTGCCGTTCGACGCGAGCGCGGCGCGGAGTCAGGGCCGCACGATTGTCCACAAGCTCAACCAGGGCGGGCTGCCGCTCGTGCTCGGCCAGACATTCCGCGCGATCATCCATTCGCGCATGAGCGTGGGCATGGCGCGCTACCGCCGCCAGTACCCGGGCGCCGACATCGTCCTGTTCGAGCCGGACCGCGAGGACGCGGATATCTTCTTCGCGAACATCTTCAGCTACTGGCAACGCAAGCGGCTGTGCGCGCTCGCCTTCGCCAAGACGCGCGCGAGCCTCGCGCAGCGATCGAGGGAGCTCTCGCCGATCCTGCGCCGGCACGGAATCGCGATGCGGCGCGACCGCCTCGCCGAGCCGCGGCGCACAGTCACCGACGCCCTCACCGATCCGCGCCCGCTGCGCCACGATCCGACGAGCCGGAGCGTGCGGCAGACAGCGCGCGAGCTCAGGCACACGCTCGACCACCTCGAGCGTGCGGTTGCGGCCGCGCGCTGATGGCGCCGCGCAAGCCCCCGCGCCGTACCCGCGAACGCATCCTCGAGGTCAGCCTCGCGCTGTTCAACCGCGAGGGCGAGCCGCACATCACGACGGCGGACATCGCCGACGAGATGAACATCAGCCCCGGCAACCTGTACTACCACTTCCGCAACAAGGACGACATCATCGGCGAGCTGTGGGCGCAGTACGAGAAGGGCGTGGCGCCGATGTTCACCGTTCCCGACGACCCGCCGCCCGGTGTGGAGGACCTGTGGTTCTTCCTGCACGTGCTATTCGAGCGCATGCGCGATTACCGCTTCTTCTATCGCGACTTGGACGAGATCACGTCGCGCGACCGCAAGCTCGCGCTGCGGGTAGCCGACCTCCTGCGCCGCTTCGAAGGCACCGTGCTAGAGTTGTGCCGCAGCCTCGTGCGCACGGGACGCATGCGCGCGAGCGAGCGCGAGATCGGCGCGCTGTCCGCCAACGCGACGCTGGTCTCGACCTACTGGATGTCGTGGCAGCGCGTGGGCGGGGCGCACCGCGGCGGCGGCGGCGACATCAACCTCGACCTTGCCGCCTATCACGTCCTCGCGCTGTTCGCGCCCTTTCTCGTCGGCGACGGGCGTGCGCTGATCGAGAAACTGGGCCAGGATTACCTTTGATGCAAAAGGCGAAGAGCGGAGGAGCCATGGCGAAGAAGTGGGTCAAGTTTCCGCACCCGGACAAGGCGTACGTATACGACGCGGCGGGTCTTAAGAAGCACTGGGCGCGCCTGCACAAGGGCGACGGCGAGCCGCTGCCGAAGGACTCGGACGTGCTCGAGGCCTGGCGCCTGTTTCATGCCGGCGAGTTCGGGCGAGCGGTGGAAGCGGGCGCGGCCGCGGGCGGCACGGGCGTCAACGCCGCCGTGAAAGCGCAGGTGGTCTACGCCAACTACCTCGAGAAGTCGGAGAAGGCCAAGGTCGAGCTTCTGCAGGAAGCAGCGGCAATGGCCGACGAGCGCCGGCGCGCCGCGCCTAAGGACGCCAACGCGCACTACCTGTACGCGTTCGCCCTCGGGCGCTACAGCCAGGGCATTTCGGTGGCGAAGGCGCTGGCGCAGGGCTATGGCGGCAAGGTGAAAGAAGGGCTTGCCGCCGCCATCAAGCTCGACCCCAAGCATGCCGAAGCGCACGCGGGGTTCGGCTCGTACCAGTCGGAAGTGATCGACAAGGTGGGCGGGCTCGTGGGCGCCATGACCTACGGCGCCAAGAAGGAATCGGCCCTCGAGCACTACCAGACCGCACTCAAGCTCTTCCCCGAGTCGCCGATCATGCACGTCGAGTACGGCAACGGGCTCATCATGCTGTTCGGCAAGGCAAAGATCCCCGACGCCACCAAGGAGTACGAGAAGGCGGCGAAGCTCAAGCCCGCGGACGCCATGGAGCGCCTCGACGTGGAAATGGCGAAGGCGGAGCTAGAATAGGTGCAACGGCGCGGTTTGGCGTCGCGAGGGAGATGCTGATGTCGGGCCGCAGCGGTTGGCTTCTCGCCACCATGTTCGCATCCGCGCTGGCCGCGGGCTCCGCGAGCGCCCAGGACAAGCCCGCCGCCCCCGCGGCGCCGCCGGCGGCGCAAAAGCCCCCGGCGCCGGCAATCGACACGCTGCGCCGGATCCGGGAGACCGGCACGATGCTGGTCGGCGTGCGCGAAACCAGCGTCCCGTTCTCGTTCCTCGACGCCCAGAAGCAGCCGCAGGGCTACTCGGTCGACCTGTGTCTGCGGGTCGCCGACGCGGTGAAGGCCGAGCTCAAGATGCCCAAGCTCGAGGTCAAGTTCGTGCCGGTCACCTCGTCGAACCGCATTCCCGCGCTGGTGGAGGGCAAGATCGACTTGGAGTGCGGCTCCACGACCAACACCCGCGACCGCCAGAAGGATGTCGCGTTCGCCTTCACGACGTTCGTGGCCGGCATCAAGATGCTCGCCAGGAAGGCGTCGAACGTGAGCTCGATAGAGGACCTGCGCGGGAAGAGCATCGTGGTGACCAAGGGCACCACGAGCGAGAAGATCATGAAGCAGATGAACAATGAGAGACTGCTGAAGATGAACATCATCGAGTCGCCGGATCACGGCGAGTCGTTCAAGGCGGTCGACGATGGCAAGGCGATCGCATTCCCGATGGACGACGTGCTGCTGTACGGCCTCATCTCCAAGTCGAAAAAGCCCGATGACTTCGCGGTCGTCGGCAAGTACCTGTCGGTCGAGCCGTACGCGATCATGATGCGCAAGGACGAGCCCGCGTTCGAGAAGATCGTGAACCGGGCGCTGATCGACCTCTTCCAGTCGGGCGAGATCCGGCGCATCTACGCCAAGTGGTTCAACACCAAGGACCTCGTGGTCCCGCTCAACCAGTACCTCAAGGAAGCGTTCCAGGCGCCGAACACGTATCCGGCGTGGCCCTGAATGGGGTCAGATTCGATACTCGTTCTGCGGGCGCGGCAGCAGGACGGTGCGTGCTGGCACTCCTGTAGCAGAGTATCGACTCTGACCCCATTTACGCTCAGAGTATCGACTCTGACCCCATTTACGCTGTGATTTCGAAAATCGGATCTGACCCTATCGCCGCTTCCGCTTCCGCAGGATCCAGGTCTCCGTCGCGCGGCCACGGCGCCATCAGCGTCGTCAGCGTGAGCTTCTCGAACTCGGCGCGAAACCGTTGGCTGATCTCGTCCGGATCGGGACATAACCCGGCGTCGGTGATGACGCCGAAGTTGACGGCGCCGTTGAACGAGATGATCGACACGCCCATGCCGATGTCGCCTGCTTGCGGCACCCAGAACATGAGGCTCTTGATCAGCGCGCCCGCCAGGTAGAGAGGCTGCTGCGGGCCCGGCACGTTGGTCATCACGCCGGTCGCGTTGCGCGCGAGCGCCTGCAATAGCACGTCCTGCAGCGCCTTCGGTCCCGTGCCCATCGCTGCCAGCAGCCCGAGCGCGAGCACCGGCTGGAACGAGCCCTTGAGCGCGTGCATGTTGGCGCGCACGGCATAGAGGCGCTCGACCGGGTTCTCGATGCCGATCGGCAGGTCGAGGAACACGAGGCCGAACTGGTTGCCGAGCTTGTAGGCCTTCTCCAGCGAGCGCAGGTTCACCGGCACCAGCGCCCGCAGCATCACGCCGGCGGTTTCATCACCCTTGTCGGCGAGATAGCCGCGCAGCGCGCCCGCCACGCTCGACAGCAGCACGTCGTTAACCGACGCGCCGAGCGCGTGTCCAACCGCCTTTACCTCGAACAACGCGAGCGGCTCGGTCCAGCTCACGCGCTTGTCGATCCCCGGCATGCCCTTGAGGCGCGTCGCGGAGTCGGTCGGCATCAGCACGAGCTTCGCGATCTCGGCGGTCAGCGCGGTGCCCTGCCCCGCAAGCGCCATCGCCTTGGCCGGATCGGTCCACAGGTCGACACCCTTGTCGACGATGGCGTTGCCGACCTTGCGTGCCGTGGCGAGCACGCCCGACAGCGGCGCCAAGAGCTGCGCCAGCAGATCGTCGTCCCTCTCGCGCCGGGTACGCCGCTCCTCGAACGGCATGGCGATCGGCCCGTTCGGCCCGGCGTCGAACATCGACAGCATCACCCGCACCAGCGCGATCCCGTCCGCGTAGCAGTGATGGATCCGCGCGATCAGCGCGCTTCCCTTCTCGTAGCGGTCGACGAGGTGGAACTGCCACATGGGATGCGCGGGGTCGAGAGGCGTGACCGCAAGGCGCGATGCCAGATCCTGCAGCTCGCGGCGCCCGGCGGGCGGCGGCAGTTCCACCCGCACGACGTGGCGCCTGATGTCGAAGCCGTCGTCGGCTTGCCAGAACGCCGCACCCTTGAGATCGAGCGGCCGCTGCCGGAACCGCTTGAACACGACGAAGCGCTCGGCGATCACCTTGCGCAGGCGCGGCAGCGAGAGCTGCCCGTCGAACAGGAGCACGCCGCAGATCATCATGAGGTTCTGCGGCCGGTCCATGCGCAGCCACGCGGTGTCGACTGCGGACATCTTGGCGCGTCGGGCGGGCATGGCTAGGCGCGATCGGGCAATCGCGCTAAAGTAGCATGAAACGAACGCGCGTCGAGGGAGGAGCGCATGGCGGCAGCGAAGAAGGACGATCTGAAAGCGAAGTTCGAGGCGGCGGCCGCCGCGGCGAAGAAGACCAGGAAGAAGCCCGACAACGCCACGCTGCTCAAGCTCTACTCGTACTACAAGCAGGCGACGGAGGGCGACGTCAAGGGCGAGCGTCCCGGCGGGTTCGATTTCGTCGGCGGCGCCAAGTTCGACGCCTGGTCCAAGCTCAAGGGAACGAGCAAGGACGAAGCGATGACGAACTACATCAAGCAGGTGGAGCGCCTGAACCGGGAATGACGGCGAAGTAGGGCGACGTTACACCGCCTTGTTCGCTGCGCGCTTCGCGGTCTTGGTCGCGCGCTTGGCCTTCTTCGCAGCCGGCGCCTTCGCCGCGCGCGCCTTCACCGCGCCGCCCGACGCCTTGATGAGTTCGTTGACCGCCTTCGACAGCGCATCCACGCGCTCGGTCAGCTTCTGCACGTCGCTGTGCGTGTGCACGCCGAGCTTGGCGAGCGCGCGCGCAACGCGCGCCTCGAACACCTGCTCCAACTTGTCCCAGGTGCCGCCCACGCCCTCCTTGACCTCCTTGACCTTGGCCGACGCCGCGCCGCGCGCCGCGGCGGCCGTGTCGGCCGCCGCCCGGCGCGTCTTCGACTCGAGCGCCTCGCCCTGCTTGACGAGCGTCTCGAACATGCGCATGCCCTCGGCTTGGGCCCGCGACAGCGCGCCCAGGCCGGCGAGCCAGATGTTACGCGACGACTCGCCCTGCGGCTCGTCCTTGTCGTTGCCTTGCTCCTCGGCCGCTGCGGCCCGGGCCTTCTTCAGCATGGCGTTTCTCCCGCGATGGATTCGTGACCGATTCTAGGCGGCCACGCTAGAGCAATCATACTAGAGTGTGCGGGCGGAGCGGGTAGCGCACGCGCAGCGTACAATCGCCCGCCTTACGCAGTCGAAAACCACGGGAGGAGCTAGCGATGGCCTACTTCGTCACCGGCGCGACCGGCTTTATCGGGCGCTTTTTGATGCGCAACCTGCTGAAGCGGGGCCAGCCGACCTACGTCCTCGTGCGCAAGGGCTCGGTGAAGAAGCTCGACGAACTGCGCGAGGAGTGGGGTCCTGGCGCGCGCCACGTCGTCCCGATCATCGGCGACCTCGGCAAGAAGAACCTCGGCGTGGCCGACGCCGACCTGAAGAAGCTCAAGGGCAAGGTCGAGCATTTCTTCCACCTGGCCGCGATCTACGACCTCAAGGCCAGCGCCGAGGCGCAGCAGGAGGCGAACGTGGTGGGCACGCGCAACGCGGTCGGCCTCGCGCAGGCGATCGCGGCCGGCTGTTTCCACCACGTGAGCTCGATCGCCGCCGCCGGCCTGTACGACGGCGTCTTCCGCGAGGACATGTTCGAGGAGGCCGAAGAGCTCGACCACCCGTACTTCAAGACCAAGCACGACTCGGAAGGCATCGTGCGCAAGGAGTGCAAGCGGCCGTACCGCATCTACCGGCCGGGGTTCGTGGTCGGCGACTCGAAGACCGGCTACATCGACAAGATCGACGGGCCGTACTATTTCTTCAAGCTGCTGCAGAAGTTCCGCAACGCGGTGCCGCCTTGGTTCCCGATGATCGGCCTCGAGGGCGGACGCATCAACATCGTCCCGGTGGACTTCGTCGCCGACGCGCTCGACTTCCTCGCCCACAAGAAGGGCCTCGACGGCAAGTGCTTCCACCTGACCGATGCCGCGCCGCACCGCATCGGCGAGGTGCTCAACATCTTCGCCAAGGCCGGCCACGCGCCGCAGATGACCATGCGCCTTAACGCGCGCATGTTCGGATTCATCCCGGCGCCGGTCCTGTACGGCATCGGCTCGCTCGCGCCCGTCAAGCGCATGGTGCGCGTCCTGCTGAACGACCTCGGCATCCCGAAGGACGTGTTCCAGTTCGTCAACTGGCCCACGCGCTACGACAACCGCGAGGCCACGAAGGCGCTCAAGGGATCCGGCATCGCGGTGCCCGAGCTTGCGGCGTACGCGCCGAAGCTGTGGGACTACTGGGAGCGCAACCTCGATCCCGACCTCTTCATCGACCGCTCGCTCGCCGGACGCGTGAAGGACAAGGTGGTGGTGGTGACCGGCGCGTCTTCCGGCATCGGCAAGGCCACGGCCATCAAGCTCGCGGGCGCGGGCGCCAAGGTCATCCTGGTGGCACGCGGCGAGGAGAAGCTCGTCGAGACGAGAAAGGAGATCGAGACCGCCGGCGGCAAGTGCTGGACGTACACCGCGGACGTCTCCGACCTCGCCTCCTGCGACGCGCTGGTCGCGCGCGTGCTGAAGGAGCACGGCGCCTGCAACTACCTCGTCAACAACGCGGGGCGCTCGATCCGCCGCGGCGTGGCGAGCTCGTTCGACCGCTTCCACGATTTCGAGCGGACGATGCAGCTCAACTACTTCGGCGCGCTGCGGCTCATCATGGGCTTTCTGCCGAAGATGCTGGCGCAGAAGCAGGGGCACGTCATCAACATCTCGTCGATCGGCGTGCTGTCGAACGCGCCGCGCTTCTCCGCGTACGTGGCCTCGAAGTCGGCGCTCGACTCGTTCTCGGCATGCGCGTCGTCCGAGCTCGCGGACAGGGGGATCGCTTTCACGACCATCAACATGCCGCTGGTGCGCACGCCGATGATCGCGCCGACCAAGATCTACGAGAACGTACCCACGCTGTCGCCCGAGGAAGCCGCCGACCTCGTGGTGGAGGCGATCGTGCACAAGCCGGTGCGCATCGCCACGCGCCTCGGCGTCTTCGGCGCGGTGAGCCACGCGATCGCGCCCAAGCTCACCCAGATCCTGCTCAACACCGCGTTCAACATGTTCCCGGACTCGGCGGCGGCGCAAGGCAAGAAGGGCGAGGAAGCGGTGAAGCAGGAGCTCACGCCCGAGCAGATGGCGTTCGCGCAGCTCACACAGGGGATCCACTGGTAGAGGCGGAAGCGCGTGCCTTGCGCAGCTCCGACGCGACGTACCGCTGCACGGCAGCGTCGCCGAGCAGCGCGTTGTGCGCAATGCCCGCAAGCACGATGTTCTCGCCGCCCGGCAGGCGTGACGACTCCTGCGGCGTGACCATCGAGTCGTGCCACGACCATAGCGACACGATCGGCACGCAGGCTTCCTTGTCGTCGGCCGCGGCGAGTGCCGCGAGGTAGGCGCTGCCCGGGCGCATTTGCGCAACCGATGCGCCGCCCATGAGCCAGGCGTGCATGCTGCCCGCGTACGGAGTGCCGATGCTCAGCACCAGTCGCACGTGGGCACCGCCGTAGCGACGGATGTAGGTCCGCGCCACGAGGCCGCCCATGCTGTGCGCGACGATCGTCACCTGGCGCGCGCCGGTGGCGGCTTCGATCCGCGCGATCTTCGCGGCGACCTGCGGCGCGAACGTCTCGATCGGGTCGAACGGCGGCCCGTACGACAGTGCGTAGACGGGCCCCAGTCCCTGCGCATCGAGGTAGCGGCGCATGCCGGTCCACACCGCTGCGTTGCAGCCGATGCCGTGCAGCAGCAGCACGGGCAGCACCGCCGGCGCCGGCGGCGGGTCGGGCATCAACCAGCGGAACGCGATCATCTTCGGCGCCTGGGCGATCGCCACGTACTCGTGCCAGAAGAACCGCAGCCGCGCGAGCAGGCTCATCTCGACTTCGGCCGGGCGCGGGCCGCGCCAGTACCAGCCGAAGAAGACCCAAACCGCCGTGAACAGAAGCGGGATCGCGAGGTACGCGAGCGGCAGTCCGACGACGAACTTCCACAGCGCCGCGCCGTGCATAACGGCGTACGCCGCCCACCCCGCGTACGCCGCGAACCCGATCGCCACCGCGATGCCGAAGTAGACGGCGACCCACATGGGCGAGAATG
>JADLEZ010000630.1 GCA_020845855.1 Burkholderiales bacterium | reverse complement strand
ATGTTCTGCGACCGCGGCCGCGACCTGACCCTCGACTGGCGCGACGTGCGCGCCGACGACGCGAGCGGCTCGGCGCACTGGGAGCCGCGGTACACGTTCTCGGTCACCGGCCGCCCGGTGCACAACCGCATCGACTCGCGCTTCACGTTCCGCGACGGCAAGATCGCCGCCCAGGTCGATTCGTTCAGCTTGTGGCGCTGGAGCCGCATGGCCCTCGGCGGCAAGGGCGCGGCGCTCGGCTGGACGCCGTTCGTGCAAAGAGCGATCCGCAGCGAGGCGCGGGTGAACTTCGACCGATGGCGGGCGCGGCGGCGTACATGAACCAGCGCTTCGCCCGCGCGTAGGAGCCTTCGTGGCGCACGCCCCCGAGCCCCCGTTCACCCACGACCGCACGCCGCGCATCGGCATCCTGCTCGCGAACCTGGGCACGCCTGATGCGCCGACGCCGAAGGCGGTGCGCCGCTACCTGGCGCAGTTCCTCGCCGACCCGCGCGTCATCGAGATCGCGCCGTGGCTGTGGAAGCCCGCGCTGCACGGGGTCATCCTCAACGTGCGCCCGCGCCAGTCGGCGGAGCGGTACCAGGCGATCTGGACCAAGGATGGTTCGCCGCTCCTCACCCATAGCCTGCGCCAGCGCACGCTGGTGCTGGGCTACCTCGGGCAGCGCCTGAAGCGCGCGGGGTTCCCGGCCGACCTGTGCCCGGTCGAGATCGGCATGCGCTACGGCAATCCTTCGATCGGCGCCGCGCTCGCCAAGCTGCGCGCATCGCACTGCGAGAAGATCCTCGTGCTGCCGCTGTATCCGCAGTACGCGGCGAGCACGACGGGCTCCACCTTCGACGCCGTGAGCGCACAACTCGCGCAGGCGCGCCGGATTCCCGCGCTGCGCTTCGTCGAGACCTTCCACGCCGACGAGGGTTACATCCAGGCGCTCGCCCAGAACGTCAACGACTACTGGATGAAGAACGGTCGGCCGGCGCGGCTCGTGCTTTCGTTCCACGGCCTGCCGCGGCGCACGCTCGAGCGCGGCGATCCGTATCACTGCTACTGCCACGTCACCGCGCGCCTGCTGGCGCGTGAGCTCGGGCTCACCCCGTCGCAGTGGACGCTCGCGTTCCAGTCGCGCTTCGGCCGCGCGCAGTGGCTGACGCCGTACACGTCGGAGGTGCTGACCGCGCTCGGGCGCGAGAACGCGGGCCGGGTGGACGTGTTCTGTCCCGGCTTCGTCGCCGATTGCCTCGAGACGCTGGAGGAGATCGGCATCGAGGGCCAGGACATGTTCCGCAAAGCGGGCGGCAAGGAATTCCACCTGATCCCGTGCCTCAACGAGCATCCGCGCTGGATAAGCGCGCTCGCCGACCTCGCGTTCGCCAATCTCGCGGGCTGGCTCGGCGAGTCGCCGGACGCCGCGGCGCGCGAGCTGACGCAGGTGCGCGCGAAGGCGCTGGGCGCCCGCACTTAGGGTCAGATCCGATTTTCGAATTGCGGGCGCAGCGGCAATCCACGCCGGCGGCCGGGGACGGAGCAGAAAATCGGCTCTGACCCTAGTTACGCGAAAGTATTGACTCTGACCCCGTACTCGAAACGAGATTCGACTCTGACCCCATTTCCCGTATGACCGAAGAAGTGCTCGAACCGACAACCAGCCACTCCCTCTGGCGCGGGTTATCCCGCAACTTGCGCGGCGGCTTACGCGTGGCGTTCTTCCTGGACGCCAGGCGCGCGGGGTTCGCCGTCGACTGGACGCAGGCCGTGCTGCTCACCCTGCTGTGGGTGCTCGCGACCTTCGCGCACGACGTAGCCGAGACCGGTCTCGCGGGCGAGCTCAACTTGCGCGCGCTGCCCGCCACGCTGTCCTTCGTGCTGGTCGTGATCGTGGCGGCGTGGGCGATGGCGGCGATGGCGGGGCGTACGGCGCAGACGCTCGCCCTCGTCGTCGCGATCCTGAGCGCGGGACCGTGGATCGACCTGTCGATCGCGGTGGTCGAGCTCCTGGCCGCCGGCGCGCCGCGTGGCCGGCAGGCCTCGCTGGCATGGGTGACCTACTACGCCCACACGGGCTGGCTCGTGGCCTGCGTCGGCGTGGCCGGCGCGCGGATGCTGGCGCCGTCCGCGGCCCGCGGCGTCGCGATGGCGGCGGTCGGGTCGGTGCTGGTGGGCTTTGCGGTGTACGGCGTGGACCACAGCGAGCGCCTGTGGACCGAGCGTATCGATACCGCGGCCTCCGCCCGCGCGGGCTACGACGCGGTGGCCGCCGAGGACGCGCTGTACCTGCAGCCGCGCCTGCTCGACCGGGAGCTCGCGGCCCTATTGCCGCGGCGCGAAGGGCGGCCCAACCTGTATCTCGTGGGCGTGGCCGGCTACGCCGACCAGGACGTGTTCATGCGCGAGGTCGGCGCGGTCGACACGCTGTTCGCCGAGCGCTTCGGTACCCGCGGCCGCTCGGTCAGGCTCGTCAACAACCGTGCGACCGTGCGCGAGTTGCCGCTCGCCACGCGTACGTCGCTCGCGTGGACGCTCGAGCGCCTCGGCGGGATCATGCACCGCGACGAGGATGTGCTGTTCCTGTTCCTGACCTCCCACGGCACGCGCAACCACCTCGCGCTCGAGTTTCCGCCCCTGCGGCTTGCCGACCTGTCGGCGGCCGAGTTACGGCGGATGCTCGACGAGTCGGGCATCCGCAACCGCGTGATCGTGGTGTCGTCCTGCTACTCGGGCGGCTTCATCGAGGCGCTGCGCGACGACTACACGCTGGTGATGACCGCGTCGGCCGGGGATCGCAACTCGTTCGGCTGCAGCAACGAAGCCGACTTCACGTACTTCGGCAAGGCCTACTTCGACGAGGCGCTGCGCGGGACCGATTCGTTCACGGAAGCCTTCGACCGTGCGCTGCCGGCGATCGCCGCACGCGAGAAGAAGGACGATTACCCGCCGTCGCAGCCGCAGCGGTACATGGGCAGGGAGATCGGCGTTGCCCTCGCGGCGCTGCGCGACGCCCGGGCGAGGGAGAGCAGCTCGCCGGCCGGGCCGGCCATGGGCGCTTCCACGGGAGCTTTCGGGCAGCTGGAGACCGTGGAAAAGGGGTTGAAACCGGTCAAATGACCCCAACGTGCGTGCAGTTAGCAAGCCAAGTGCCAGGAAAGACCGATCCGCATGACCTCCGAAATCGACCCGACCACCCTGGCCGACGACGTCGCGGCCACGATCGAATTGCCGCAGGGCGACTCCGCGCTCGACAAGGCGATTGCCGAGGCTGCCGAGTACAAGGACGCGTTCCTGCGCGCCAGGGCCGAGGCCGAGAACACGCGCAGGATCGCCCAGGCCGACGTCGCCAAGGCGCACAAGTACGCCGTCGAGAGCTTCGCCCTGGACCTGCTGCCGGTGAAGGACGCGCTGGAAATGGCGCTGGCCGCGGGTGAGCAATCGGTGGAGTCGATCCGGACCGGGGTGGAGCTCACGCTCAAGGAGCTGCGGTCCGCGTTCGCGCGCGCCAAGCTCGCCGAGGTCGATCCGGCGCCGGGCGAGAAGTTCGATCCCCACCGGCACGAGGCGATGGCGATGGCGCCGTCGCCGCAGCCCGCCGGCACGGTGGTCACCGTCTACGAGAAGGGCTACCTCGTCAACGACCGGGTCCTGCGGCCCGCCAAGGTCGTGGTTTCGAGCGGCCTCGAGGGCGGTTGATCGCCGGCTGCTCCAACCCCATTTGACGACGTAGACAAACTCACTGCATTACGGAGAACACCAGCATGGGCAAGATCATCGGCATCGACCTCGGCACCACGAACTCCTGCGTCGCCATCATGGAAGGCGGCAAGCCGAAGGTGATCGAGAACTCCGAAGGCGCGCGCACCACGCCTTCCGTCGTTGCGTACATGGAGGACGGCGAGATCCTGGTCGGCGCGCCGGCCAAGCGGCAAGCCGTCACCAACGCCAGGAACACCGTCTACGCGGTCAAGCGGCTCATCGGCCGCAAGTTCGACGAGGCGGAAGTGCAGAAGGCGATCAAGCTCTCCCCGTTCCAGATCGTCAAGGCCGACAACGGCGACGCGTGGGTCGAGATCCGCGGCAAGAAGATCTCGCCGCAGCAGGTCTCGGCCGAGATTCTGCGCAAGATGAAGAAGACGGCGGAGGATTACCTCGGCGAGGAAGTCGCCGAAGCGGTCATCACCGTTCCCGCGTACTTCAACGACTCGCAGCGCCAGGCGACCAAGGACGCCGGCCGCATCGCCGGCCTCGACGTCAAGCGCATCATCAACGAGCCCACGGCGGGCGCGCTCGCGTTCGGCCTCGACAAGAAGGAAGGCGACCGCAAGATCGCGGTGTACGACCTGGGCGGCGGCACCTTCGACATCTCGATGATCGAGATCGCGGAAGTCGACAAGGAGCCCCAGTTCGAGGTGCTGTCGACCAACGGCGACACATTTCTGGGCGGCGAGGCCTTCGACCAGCGCCTGATAGACTACATCGTCACCGAGTACAGGAAGGAATCGGGCGTCGATCTGAAGAACGACGTGCTCGCGCTGCAGCGTTTGAAGGATGCGGCCGAGAAGGCGAAGATCGAGCTTAGTAGCTCGCAGCAGACCGAGATCAACCTGCCGTACGTAACGGCGGACAAGACCGGCCCCAAGCACCTGTCGATGAAGGTCACCCGCGCCAAGTTCGAGTCGCTGGTGGAAGAGCTGATCGACAAGACGATCGAGCCGTGCCGGGTCGCGCTCAAGGACGCGAACGAGAAGATCAGCGACATCTCCGACGTAATCCTGGTCGGCGGCCAGACGCGCATGCCGAAGGTGCAGGACAAGGTGAAGGACTTCTTCGGCAAGGACCCGCGCAAGGACGTGAACCCGGATGAGGCCGTCGCGGTGGGTGCGGCGATCCAGGGCGGTGTCCTCAAGGGCGACGTGAAGGACGTGCTGCTGCTCGACGTGACCCCGCTGTCGCTCGGCATCGAGACGCTGGGCGGCGGGTTGACCAAGCTCTTTCAGAAGAACACCACCCTCCCGACCAAGGCGCAGCAGGTGTTCTCGACCGCCGACGACAACCAGGGCGCGGTGACCATTCACGTGCTGCAGGGCGAGCGCGACGTGGCGAGCGGCAACAAGAGCCTCGGCCAGTTCAACCTGGAGGGCATCCCGCCCGCGCCGCGCGGCATGCCGCAGATCGAGGTCACATTCGACATCGACGCCAACGGCATCCTGCACGTGTCGGCGCGCGACAATGCCACCGGCAAGGAGAACAAGATCACCATCAAGGCGAACTCGGGCCTGTCGGAAGACGAGATCCAGCGCATGGTGAAGGACGCCGAGTTGCACGCTGCCGAAGACCGCAAGCTCATGGAAACGGTGCAGGCGCGCAACAGCCTCGACGCGCTGGTGCACAGCGTGCAGAAGTCGATGTCCGAGTACGGCGACAAGGTCGGCGGCGACGAGAAGGCGAAGATCGAGTCGGCGCTGAAGGACGCGGAAGAGCTCCTGAAGCAGAAAGACGCGACCAAGGAGCAGCTCGAGGGCAAGAGCGAGGAGCTCGCCAAGGCCGCGCAGAAGCTGGGCGAGATGATGTACGCGCAAGCGCAGGCGGCGCAGGGCGGGGCGCAGGCCGGCGCCGGCCCGCAGGGCGGCGCGCAGGGCGGTGAGGCCGGCAAGCAGGACGAGAAGGTGGTGGACGCGGAGTTCACCGAGGTGAAGTCCGAGAAGAAGTGATATTCCGGCGCGTTGGTGCGGTAGAGTAGTCGCCGCGCTAACGCGCGCCGGAATATCTGGCCGAGTTGGAGCGGTCGCCTCGCGGCGCCGCTCAACTCGGCCTTTCCGCGTTGTGCGAGGGGTGGGGAACAGTTCGGGGTCCTATGTCGAAGCGTGACTACTACACGGTGCTGGGCGTCGAGCGCGGCGCTTCCGAGGACGACCTCAAGAAGGCGTACCGCAAGCTCGCGATGAAGCACCATCCGGACCGCAATCCGGAGGACAAGGGCGCGGAAGCGAAGTTCAAGGAGGCAAAGGAGGCGTACGAGGTTCTCACCGACGCCCGCAAGCGCGCCGCGTACGACCAGTTCGGACACGCGGGTGTCGATCCGTCCGCGGGCTTCGGCGGCGCGGGCGCGGGCGCGCAGGGCTTCGGCGGCTTCGCCGACGCGTTCGGCGACATCTTCGGCGAGATCTTCGGGCAGCAGCGCGGCGGCCGCGGCAACGGCGTGTTCCGCGGCGCGGACCTGCGCTACAACCTCGAGCTCTCGCTCGAGGACGCTGCGCGCGGCGCCGAGGTCAAGATCCGCATCCCGGCGATGGAGCAGTGCGAGACCTGCCACGGCACGGGCGCCAAACCGGGCACGCAGCCCAAGCAGTGCGGCACCTGCCACGGCCGCGGCGAGGTGCGGGTGTCGCAGGGGTTCTTCTCCATCCAGCAGACCTGTCCGACCTGCCACGGCCAGGGCAAGGTGGTGAGCGACCCCTGCGCGGCGTGCAACGGCGCGGGCCGGGTGAAGAAGTCGAAGACGCTGTCGGTGAAGATCCCCGCCGGCGTCGACCAGGACGACCGCATCCGCCTGACCGGCGAAGGCGAGGCGGGCTTGAACGGCGGCCCCCACGGGGATCTGTACGTCGTGGTCAACCTGAAGCCCCATTCGGTGTTCCAGCGCGACGGCGCCGACCTGCACTGCGAGATGCCGATCAGCTTTGCCACCGCGGCGCTCGGCGGCGAGCTCGAGATCCCCACGCTCGACGGCCACGCTACCATCACTATTCCGCCCGAGACGCAAACCGGCCAGACGTTCCGCCTGCGCAACAAAGGCATCCGGCCCGTGCGCGCGTCGGCGGCGGGCGACCTGTATTGCCACGTGTCGGTGGAGACGCCGGTGAAGCTGACCGCCCGCCAAAGGGAGCTCCTGCGCGAATTCGAGTCGATCAACGAGGAAGACCCCGGCAAGCACAGCCCGCGGGCGAAGGGCTGGTTCGAGAAGGTCAAGGAATTTTTTGGCGATTAGCCATTCGTTGAAAATCACGGCGTGTCATCCCGAGGAGCGAACGCGACGAGGGATCTGCTTTACGCAACTCGCTGATTCGACGCGAAAGCAGATCCCTCGCTTCGCTCGGGATGACACTGGATTGGAGTACGGGTGACAGTTGACAGCTGCGCCGGCAATACCAGGGCGGCGCGTTAGGCGCCGGCGCTTGGCGTCGATTCTCCCTCTCTCGCGCAAGCGGGAGAGGGCTGGGGTGAGGGCTGTTGAGGTAGCATTGCGCCCACAACTTCCCTGGGAGCTGCCTTGTTCGTCCGTCTTTCCTTCGCCCTCCCGCTGTTCCTTCTCGCCACCCTCGCATCCGCGCAGGTCAAGATCGGCCTCATGGTCTCCGCCACCGGCCCCACCACCGCCATCGGCATCCCGCAAAAGAACACCGGTGAGCTCCTGCCGAAGTCGATCGGCGGCTCATCCGTCGAGTACATCCAGCTCGACGACGGCGGTGACACCACGCGCGCGGTGCAGAACATCAAGAAGCTCATCGCCGAAAACAACATCGACGCCATGATCGGGCCGTCCACGACGCCCAACGCCCTCGCGATCCTCGACATCATCGCGGAGGCCAAGGTGCCGGTGATGGCCACCGTCGGCACGTCGGCAGTGGTCGAGCCGGTCGACGCGAAGAAGCGCTGGGTGTTCAAGACCACGCAGAACGACGATCTCATCGCCGAGGCGCTGATCAAGCACATGACGAAAAACGGGGTGAAGACGATCGGCTTCATCGGCTTCAACGATCCCTACGGTGAGAATTGGTACAAGGTGTTCAGCGGTCTCGCCGAGAAGGCGGGCATCCGGATCGTCGCCAACGAGCGCTACGCGCGCCCGGACCAGAGCGTGACCGGACAGGCGCTGAAGCTCATCGCCGCCAAGCCCGACGCGGTGCTGATCGCCGGAGTCGGCGGACCCGCGGTGCTGCCGCAGGCGACACTGTTCGACCAGGGCTACAAGGGCCGCATCTACCAGACGCACGCGGTGGCGACGGAGGATTTCATCAAACTCGGCAAGGAGAAGGTCGAGGGCACGGTGCTCGCCGCGGGCCCAATGCTCGTCATCGACGAGATTCCCGACTCGAACCCGACCAAGAAGGTGGCGCAGCAATACATCGCCGCGTACGAGAAGCAGTTCGGCGGCAAGCCGGCGACGTTCGGCGCCAATACCTGGGACGGCGGCATCCTGCTCGCGCGCGCGATTCCGGCCGCGCTGAAGGCCGGTAAGCCGGGCACCGAGGCATTTCGCGTCGCGCTGCGCGATGCGCTCGAAAAGGAGCGTGACGTGGTCGGCACCCAAGGGGTCTTCAACATGTCGCCGACCAACCACAACGGCATGGACGAGCGCGCGCGCGTGCTGGTGACGGTGCGGGACGGAAAGTTCCGGCTCCTGCCGGAATAGGGTCAGATTCGATTTTCGTCTTGCGGGCGAGGCAGCAGAATCTTCCGTTGATTCCGGGCGGAGCAGAAAATCGACTCTGACCCTATGCGAATCGCCGGCATCCTGCTCGCCGCGGGCAGCGGCGTGCGCTTCGGCGGCGGGAAGCTCATGGCGCCGCTGCCGGCGGCGGCGCATGGTGTGAGCGCCGGCACGCCGATCGGCGCCGCGGCCGCGATGCACATGATGGCCGCGCTCAACGACGTGATCGCAGTGGTGCGGCCGCGCGATCCGGCGCTATCGCAGGCGTTGGAAGCCACCGGCGCGCGGGTCGTCGTGTGCGAGAGCGCGAGCGAGGGCATGGGTGCGAGCCTCGCCTGCGCGGTCGGTGCGGCCACCGACGCCGACGGCTGGATCGTGGCGCTCGGCGACATGCCGTGGATCGCGCCGCCGACCATTGCAGCGGTTGCCGACGCGATCAAAGGGGGCGCGGAGATCGCCGCACCCGCGTATCGCGGCCAACGCGGCCATCCGGTGGGGTTCGCGCGCGCCTACGGACGTGCGCTTTGCGCGCTCACCGGCGACGAAGGCGCGCGCACCATCGTGGCCGCGCGGCGGTGGGTGCTGCAAACGATCGAGGTCGACGACCCCGGGTGCGTGCGCGACGTGGATCTGCCGGCTGACCTGCGGCGAGGTCAAGGTCATGGATCGGCGTAGATTCGTCACGCGCGCTGTGCTCGGCGGGCTCGCCGTGTCTTGGTTGGCTCGAGCGCAGGCCAAGGTCTTTCGTATCGGGCTGCTCCTGCCGGGTACCGCGGAAGGCAGCAAGGCGACCATGGCGCCGCTGGAACAGGCGCTGCGGAGCCAAGGCTACATCGAGGGCGAGAATGCCGTGTTCGAGCGCCGCTACGCCAACGCGGACGCGACGCGCGCCGGGGAGCTCGCCACGGACCTCGTACGCGCCGGCGTCGACGTGATCGTCGCGCCGGCTACGGGAGTGGCGCACGCCGCGAAGCGCGCCACGCATTCGATTCCCATCGTCATGGCGGCGACCGATCCGGTGGGTACCGGGCTCGTGCGCTCCCTCGCGCAACCCGGCGGGAACGTCACGGGACTCACCAATATCGCACCGGAGGTGACCGGCAAGCAGATCGAGTTGCTGCGCGAGATGCAACCACGGATGCGCGTCGTGGCGATCCTGGTCAATCCGGCGAACCCATCGACGTCACGCGTGCTCGCCGAGGCCGATGCGGGCGCGCGCCAGTTCGACCTCGTGGCGCGCGTTGCCGAAGCGCGCACGGCCGCCGAGATCGACGCGGCGTTCGCGAAGATGGTCCGCTGGCGCGCCGACGGGCTCGTAGTGCAGGGCGACCCCCTGCTGGCGAGCGAGAGGGCGCGCGTCGTCACCCTCGCCATCAGGCACAAGCTGCCGCAGGTCTACGTGCTGCGCGAGTTCGTCGACGCCGGCGGTCTCATGTCCTACGGCGCGAGCTACGCCGACATCCTGCGACGGGTCGCGATGTATGTCGACAAGGTCTTGCGCGGCGCCCGACCCGATTCGCTTCCCATCGAACAGCCAACCAAGCTCGAGCTCGTCATCAACCTCACGGCGGCGAAATCCCTCGGCATTGCGGTACCGCAACCGTTGCTCTTGCGCGCGGAAGAGGCCGTCCGCTGAACGGTCAGCGCGCGAGCGACGCACCCAGCTCGCGCAGGAGCGCGCCGCCGTTGCCGCGCCAGGCGCTGCCGTGCATGCAGGCGAGCCGCTCGGGCTTCAACCGCGCAAGCTTTTCGATGAGCTTCGGCGTGTCCGGTGAGTGCGCGTAGTAATCCATCTGCCGGCGAAACGCCTCGCCCGGCCCGAGGATGTCGTCCTCGACCATGGGCCGCTCGCCGATCCCGGGCTGCGTGAAAGGTCGCCGGAGAAGAGCGTGCCGAACGTCTCGTCGAACATGAAGCCGCATTCCCAGCCGTGCGGCAGGTGCGGCGCCGACTGCCACACAAGTCGATGCCGGCGACAGTCGTAGAACATCGGAAGGACCGGTGAATCGATCGCTGCGCGGCGGCAGCAAGCCTTCCGCTCACGGAAAGGGGGCCAGGCGGGGTGCGGGCCGGCTGGTGCCCGGCGGCCCGAACGCACCCGGATGCGGGGCTACTTCGATTCGCTTGCCGCGTCGCGCGCCAACAGCTTGCGCGCCTGCTCCTGCAGCGCGAGGTACGAGTCCTTGAAGGTTCCTTCGCGTGGCGTAGTGTGCGCGAGCCGGCCGAGCAGCGACGCGAGCGCCACCCCGCGCTGCTGCGCGTCCTCGAGCGCGACCGCGACCTCCGCGTAATCCCAGGCGCTGACGAGCTCGACCTTGCGGTCCTGGCACACGCCGATGCAGTTGGCGGGCGCCTCGAGCCGCCCGCAGCCGATGCACTGCCAAGCCTTGATCGTATCGGGGTTCGAGAAGTCCTTGGTGCTGTCGTCGGTCATGGCCGCACCATTTTACGTCGAGGCCGGCGCCAGCTTGCCTTGACCTGCCTCAACCTTTCTGCCACAAATATCGCGATCGGATCCCAGCAATTCGCCGCGCTCGTTCATTCGTCCGGCGATCTCCCGCTCAACTCCTGATCACGTCTTCCGGCCGGGCTTGGAGGAGCACGTTCGACGGGATCGTGACGCCGAGCGCTTTGGCCGTGACCAGGTTCACCATGAGCCGATAGTGAGTCGGCGTTTGCACGGGGATATCCCGCGGGTGCGCGCCACGGAGTATCGCGTCGGTCACGGCGACCCGCTGGTCGGCGATGGCGGCGCCGAAGATGGGGCCATAGGCGAGCATTCCGCCGGCGCGGGCGAAGTCGTGCCATTGCGCGATGCTCGGCATGCGCGCCGCGAGAAGGCCCTGGGCCAAACGCTCCGCGAAGCTTGCGAGCCAATTGACGTTCGGAACGATCACGCCGTCGGGACGCATGCGCCGCACCTGCGCGAAAAACCCGTCGAACTCACCGGCGCCGTTGAGGGGCAATGCCACGACCTCGATGCGCAGAAGCTCCGCCGCTCGACCAGCCCGCGGCGAGAGCGGCGCTTCGGCGATGACTACGCGCCTGGCTTTGGGCATCGCGTCCCGGAAGATCTCGATCAGCTTGTCGTCCAGCACGCCTTCGACGAACCCCGTCAGATT